>NZ_JBHVDM010000064.1:0-39406 GCF_042802775.1 Nocardia sp. NPDC057455
CGATCGCTCTGTGGCCAGAGCGATCGACCCGATTTGACTCAGGTGACTACGCAGTCGGTTCGAACGACTCCGCGATGATCTCCGCCTGTTCCACCGCGTGCACCTTGCTCGACCCCGAGGACGGGGCCGACATCGCCCGGCGGGAGATGCGGCGCAGCTTCGTGTTGGCGAAGCGGGCGGGGAGGGTTTCGGGGAGGTTGAGGCCGAAGAAGGGCCAGGCGCCCTGGTTGGCCGGTTCTTCCTGGACCCATGCCAGGTCGGTGGCGTTGGGGTAGCCCTCCAAGGCCTCGTTCAGGCGGCGGACGGGCAGCGGGTAGAGCTGCTCGATCCGCACGATCGCCACGTCTTCGCGCTTCTGCTTGGCCTTTTCGGCGGCCAGCTCGTAGTAGAGCTTGCCGCTGGTGAGCAGGACGCGCTTGACCTTGCTGCGGTCGCCGATGCCCTGCTCGTAGGCCGGCTCGTCGAAGACCGAGCGGAACTTGCTCTCGGTGAAGTCCTTCAGGTCCGAGACCACGGCCTTGTTGCGCAGCATCGACTTCGGGGTGAAGACGATCAGCGGGCGGCGGATGCCGTCGAGTGCGTGGCGGCGCAGCAGGTGGAAGTAGTTGGCCGGGGTGGACGGCACCGCGACGGTCATCGAGCCCTCCGCGCACAGCTGGAGGAAGCGTTCGATGCGGCCGGAGGTGTGGTCCGGGCCCTGGCCCTCGTGGCCGTGCGGCAGCAGCAGCACGACGTCGGACAGCTGGCCCCACTTGGCCTCACCGGAAGAGATGAACTCGTCGATGATCGACTGCGCGCCGTTGACGAAGTCACCGAACTGCGCTTCCCACAACACCAGCGCGTTCGGGTTGCCCAGCGAGTAGCCGTACTCGAAGCCGACGGCGGCGAATTCGCTCAGCGCCGAGTCGTGCACGGCGAACCAGCCCGGGTTCTCGCTGCCGATGTTGTGCAGCGGGGTGTACTCCTCGGCGGTCTTGCGGTCGATGATCACCGCGTGCCGCTGGGTGAATGTGCCGCGGCGGGAGTCCTGACCGGTCAGGCGCACCGCGCGCCCCTCGTCGATCAGGGTGCCGAAGGCCATCAGTTCGGCGAAGGCCCAGTCGACCTTGCCCTCGTAGGCCATCTCGCGGCGCTTCTCCAGCACCGGCTTGACGCGCGGGTGCACGTTGAAGCCGTCGGGCACGTGGAGGAACGCGTCGCCGATGCGCTGCAGGACGGCCTTGTCCACGGCCGTCACCAAGCTCGCGGGCACCGGCTGGTCGTCTTCGACCGACTCGCTCGGTCCCGGCGAGTATTTCTCCAGCTCGCGGACCTCGTTGAACACGCGCTCCAGCTGGCCCTGGTAGTCGCGCAGCGCGTCCTCGGCCTCCTTGAGCGAGATGTCGCCACGGCCGATCAGGCTTTCGGTGTACGCCTTGCGGACCGAGCGCTTGGTGTCGATGACGTCGTACATCCACGGCTGGGTCATCGACGGGTCGTCGCCCTCGTTGTGACCGCGGCGGCGGTAGCAGATCATGTCGATGACGACGTCTTTGCGGAACTTCTGCCGGAAGTCGACCGCCAGGCGCGCCACCCAGTCGCACGCCTCCGGGTCGTCGCCGTTGACGTGGAAGATCGGCGCGCCGATGAACTTCGCGATGTCGGTGGAGTACTCGGTGGAGCGGCTGTTCTCCGGCGCGGTGGTGAAGCCGATCTGGTTGTTCACCACGATGTGGATGGTGCCGCCGACCCGGTAGCCGCGCAGGCCCCCCAGGTTCAGCGTCTCGGCGACCACGCCCTGACCGGCGAACGCGGCGTCACCGTGCAGCATCAGCGGCACGACCGAGTAGCCCTCGGCCCCGTCGCCCTTGTCCAGCAGGTCCTGCTTGGCGCGAACCAGGCCCTCCAGCACCGGGTCGACCGCTTCCAGGTGCGAGGGGTTGGCGGTGAGCGAGACCTCGATCTCGTTGTCGCCGAACATCTGCAGGTAGGTGCCCTGCGCGCCGAGGTGGTACTTCACGTCGCCGGAGCCGTGGGTGGCGGCCGGGTTCATGTTGCCCTCGAACTCGGTGAAGATCTTCGAATAGGGCTTGCCGACGATGTTGGCCAGCACGTTGAGCCGGCCGCGGTGCGGCATGCCGATGATGACCTCGTCGAGGCTGTGCTCGGCGCACTGGTCGATCACCGCGTCCATCATCGGGATGACGGCCTCGGCGCCCTCCAGCGAGAAACGCTTCTGCCCGACGTACTTGGTCTGCAGGAAGGTCTCGAAGGCTTCCGCGGCGTTGAGCCGGTTCAGGATGTACTTCTGTTGCGCGACAGTCGGTTTCGCGTGCTTCTGCTCCACCCGCTCCTGGATCCAGTGCAGCTGCTCGGTCTCGAGGATGTGGGTGTACTCGACGCCGACGTGGCGGCAGTACGCGTCGCGCAGGATCGACAGCACGTCGCGCAGCTTCATCTGCTCCTGGCCGTGGAAGCCCGCCACGTTGAACGTGCGGTCCAGGTCCCACAGGGTCAGGCCGTGCTGAGTGACGTCGAGGTCGGGGTGG
This sequence comes from Nocardia sp. NPDC057455, assembly GCF_042802775.1. Taxonomy (NCBI): domain Bacteria; kingdom Bacillati; phylum Actinomycetota; class Actinomycetes; order Mycobacteriales; family Nocardiaceae; genus Nocardia; species Nocardia sp. NPDC057455. Next base: position 2,529 of record NZ_JBHVDM010000064.1, read on the forward strand.
CTGCGGAACTTGTCCTTGACCAGCCGCAGCGGATCGGTGTCGGCCATCAGGTGGCCGCGGTTGCGGTAGGCCGCGATCATCTCCAGCACGCGGGCGCTCTTGTCGACGCCGCGTTCGCGGACGTCCTTGCGCCAGCGGATCGGCTCGTACGGCACGCCGAGGCCGTGGAAGATCTCGTCGAAAAAGTCGTCGGAGATCAGCAGCTGATGGATGGTACGCAGGAAATCACCGGACTCCGCGCCCTGGATGATGCGGTGGTCGTAGGTGGAGGTGAGCGTCATCAGCTTGCCGACGCCCAGCTCGGCGATGCGCTCGTCGCTCATGCCCTGGAACTCGGCGGGGTACTCCATCGCGCCCGCGCCGATGATCGCACCCTGACCGTTCATCAGCCGCGGCACCGAGTGCACGGTGCCGATGGTGCCCGGGTTGGTCAGCGAGATGGTGACGCCGGAGAAGTCCTCGGCGGTGAGCTTGCCGTCGCGGGCGCGGCGGACGACGTCCTCGTAGGCGGTGTGGAACTGCCCGAAGGTCATCGCCTCGCAGCCCTTGATGGCCGCGACGACCAGCGATCGGCTGCCGTCCTTGCCGGGCAGGTCGATGGCCAGGCCGAGGTTGGTGTGCGCGGGGGTGACCGCGTTCGGCTTGCCGTCGACCTCGGCGTAGTGCCGGTTCATGTTCGGGAAGGCTCTGACAGCCTGCACGATGGCGTAGCCGAGCAGGTGGGTGAAGGAGATCTTGCCGCCCCTGGTGCGGGCGAGGTGGTTGTTGATCACCAGGCGGTTGTCGATCATCAGCTTGGCCGGGATGGCGCGCACGCTGGTCGCGGTGGGGATGCTCAGCGAGGCGGACATGTTCTTCGCTACCGCGGCGGCGGCGCCGCGCAGCACCTTGGACTGGTCGGCGGCGGTGTCGGCCTGCTTCGGGCCGGAGGTCGGCGCGGCGTTCGAGGTCGGCGCCGGAGTGGTCTGCGGGGTGCGCGCGGTCACCGCGGCCGGCTTGGCGGCGGCCGGTGCGGGCTTGGCGGCGGCCGGGGCGGGCGCTTTCGGAGCCGCGGAGGCAGCGGGCTTGGTGTCGGCGGGCTTGGCATCGTTGCGCTTGGCGGCCGCTGGAGCCGGTGTGGTAGCGGCAGCTTGCGCGGGGGCGGGCTGGCTGTTGCCGGAGTCGCCACTCACCTCAGGCGTGTAGTCGGCCAGGAATTCGTGCCAGCTCTCGTCGACCGAAGATGGATCTTGCTTGAACTTCTGATACATCTCATCGACTAGCCACTGGTTCTGTCCGAACTGGGAAGTTGAGCTGCTCACAGCAGGTGTTCGCCTCATTTCGTTCTTCGCGCTGCGACGTTTGTGACGTGCCCGGCACGGGGATCAGCGGATTGCGCGCCGATGCGCCCTATCTGAGGATAGGCCCAGCAGCGAATCGGCGGATTCACCGACCACCCGACACCCCCGACCCTATGGGTGATGACCCGGCGTCACCTGAGAATATTCCCTCCGACGCCTGCGCCGCTGCCCACAGCCGGGTATACGGCCCGCCCGCCGCGAGCAGCTCCGCGTGGGAGCCGAACTCCACGATTCGCCCATGGTCGACGACGGCGATCCGGTCGGCGCGCGCGGCCGTGCCGAGCCGGTGCGCGACGAGCACCGTGGTGCGGTCTCGGCTCAACGACCGGCTCGCTGCCAGCACCGATGCCTCGGCGTCCGGGTCGAGCGTCGCGGTGGCCTCGTCGAGCAGCAGCAAGTCCGGAGCGACCAGTTCGGCGCGGGCGAGTGCGATCAGCTGCCGCTGCCCGGCCGACAGGCCGCGGCCGCGCTCACCGACCGGCTGGTTCATCCCGTGCGGGAGGGCGGCGATCATCTCCGTCGCGCCCACCGCGGCGGCCGCCGCGGCGATCTCCTCGGGCGTCGCGAATGGTTTCCCGAATGCAATGTTGCTCGCCACGTCGCCGGTGAACAGGTGAGCTTCCTGGGGGACGATGCCCAGCCGCGATCGGTACTCGGCGAGGCGGTAGTCGCGGACGTCGACGCCGTCCACCCGGATCGTGCCCGGGGCATCCGCGACCACTCGGGCTTCGTTTTCCGGTCCGACGGCCGCAGGCCATGACCGGTTCGCGGAACCAGGGGGCGGGGGCAGGTCGTACAGCCGTGCCAGCAGCTTGACGACGGTGGACTTGCCCGCGCCGGTCGGCCCGACCAGGGCCAGGGTGGAACCCGCCGGAATACGCAGCGAGACGCCGTCCAGCGCCGTGACGCGACTGCCCGCATAGCGGAAATGGACGTCGTCGAACGTCACGTCACCGTTCAGCCCGCCGTCGATGGGCACCGGGGCGGCCGGATCGGCGGCGATCGAGGAGGGCGTGCGCAGCAGGTCCCCGATCCGGCGCAGGCCGACCCTGGCCTGCTGGTAATTGTCGAAGACCTGGGACAGCTGCAGGATCGGCACGAACAGCAGCTCCAGATACAGCACGAACGCGACCAGCGTCCCCGCGCTGGTCGTGCCGGTGGCGACCTCGCGCGCCCCGAAGAACACCACCGCCGCCAAGGCCACGTCCGCCCATCCGACGACGAAGGCGAAATACAGCGCGATCGCCCGCTGGGCCCGCAGCCGGCTGTTGCGGTAACGCTGGGAGTACTCGGCGAATCGACGGGCGGCGCGTGGCTCGTGGCGGTTGGCCTGCACCGCGCGCAAGCCCGTCACGTTCTCCTGGAAGTCGGCGTTGACCGCCGACACGTGCTCGCGCGACACGGTGTAGGCGGTGGACGACACCCGCCGGAACAGCACCGTCGCGATCGCCAGGGCCGGCACCGTCGACAGCACGGCCAGAGCCAGCGAGACGTCGATGACCAGCAGCGCGACCGTGATGCCGACCAATGTCAGCAAGCCGATCAGGCTGGTGGCGACACCCGTCTGCAAGAAGGTCGACAACGCGTCGACGTCGGTGGTCATCCGGGTCATGATCCGCCCGGACAGCTCGCGCTCGTAGTAGTCGAGGCCGAGCCGTTGCAGATGCGCGAAGCTGCGGACGCGCAGAGCGAACAGCACCCGTTCGCCGGTGCGCGCGGTGAGCAACGTGGTGGCCGCGCCGACCGCCCAGCCCGCCCCGGCCAGTACCGCGCCGAGCAGCGTCGCGCGGACCAGCGCCGCGGCGTCGTCGCCGAGCACGCCGCTGTCGATCGCGTAGCGCACCAGCGGCGGGAAGGCGATCGCGATGATCGCGTCCGCGGCCAGCAGCGCCATCACCGTCAGCACCAGCGCGCGGACCGGCCGCAGCAAGCGGGTGAGCCGGAACGCCGGATCCGGCTCGCGTAGCCGCTGCGCGTCCATGCTCGGCTGTTCGGTGGCGGGTGGGAGGAGTTCGATGGTCTTGCGCAGCTCGGGTGTCTCGCTGATGTCGGCGGCCGCGCTGCCGAAGCGACGACCGGAGGGTCCGTCGACCGATCGACCGTGGGAGACCGGGGTCGCGGCCGGATCCGGCTCGGGAGCGAGGTGTCCGGCGGGTGCGGGCAACCGGATCACGCGGTCGGCGTGAGCCAGCGTCGACTCCCGATGCGCGAGGATCAGCGTGGTCCGCCCGCCGTTGTCGGGCAAGGCATCGAAGATCGCGGCCTCGGTGACCGCGTCCACGGCGGAGGTGGCGTCGTCGAGCACCAGGATGCGCGGGCGGGCCAGCAGCGCTCTGGCCAGTGCGATCCGCTGGCGCTGGCCGCCGGAGAGGGTGAGTCCGCGCTCGCCGACCACCGTGTCGTAGCCGTCGGGCAGCTCGGCGATGAATTCGTCGGCCGCGGCCTGGACGGCGGCCTGCCTGATCTCCTCGTCGGTGGCCTCCGGGCGCCCGAGGGCGATATTGGCCGCGATGGTGTCGGAGAACAGGAACGGATCGTCGAAGACGACGCCGATGGCGGCGCGCAGGTCGTCGGCGCGCACGTCGGCGATGTCCACGCCGACGGTTTCGGTGGTGCGGGTCCCGGCGGGCGAACTCGCACGGGCGTCGGTGAAGGCGTCGGCGCGCGGTCGAGTGGTGCTGAACGCGTCGGCTGAGTCGGCCTGCGACCCAGTGGCGTCGGTGAACAGCCGGATGCTGCCCGCGTCCGGCGCGTAGAACCGGGGGAGCAGCAGGGCGAGCGTGGACTTGCCCGAACCCGCCGGGCCGATGACCGCCACCGTCTCGCCGGGCCGCACGCGCAGATCCAGCTCGTGCAACACCGGCCGATCGGGATCGAACCCGAAGCTCAGCGCGTCGATCTCGATGCCGAGCGGGCCGTTCGGTAGTTCCTCCGGGTGCTCGGGGTCGGCGATGACCGGCGCGGTGTCGATCACCTGGAACACCCGTTCGGCGGCCGCCCTGGTCAGCTGGGCCATGACGATGACCGAGGAAAGGATGCGCGCGGTGCCGGTCATGACGGCGACGTAGGCGGCGAACGCGACGAAGGTGCCGATGCCGATGCTGCCGTGCAGCGCGAGCAGGCCGCCGAGCGCGATGACGGCGACCATGCCGAGCTGCGGAATCATCGCGATGGACGGCGCGAACCCGGCGTCGATCCGCGCGGCGCGCATCCGCTCCGCGAACAGCTTGCGACCGTGCCGCTCCAGCAGATCGACCATCCGCGATTCCTGGCCGAAGCCTTTGACCACCCGCACACCGGTGACCGTCTCCTCGACGTGCTGGGCGAGATCGGCGGCGCGTTGCTGCGCCGACCAGGTCGCCGCGTGCAGGCGCGGCCGCATGCGGTAGACCACCAGGCCGATCGCGGGCACCACCAGCAGCGCGACGGCCGCCAGCGGCGGGGAGAGCCAGATCATGACCGCGGCGGCGAGCCCGAATTCCAGCAGCGCCATGCCCGACAGCGGCACCATCGCCAGCAGACCTTGGACCAACTGGAGATCGGTGATCGAGCGCGATACCACTTGCCCGGTGCGCAGTGTGTCCTGTCCGACGCCGTCCAGTCGTTGCAATGCGCCGAGCAGGTGCACCCGCAGCGCGTGCTGCACGTCAAGCGAGAGCCGCCCGGCCAGCCAGCGCCGCCCGAATCCGGCCGCGGACCGGCCGACGGCCAGTATCAGGATCAGTACGGCGACGGCGCTGATCGCCGTCGTGTCACCGATCCCCGCCGCGTCGAGGGCCCGTTTGGTCAGCAGCGGCCCCGCGGTCTCGATGATCGCCCCGCCGACCACCGCCGCCGCCAGGCCGCCCAGCACCGCGCGGTGCGGTAGGCATTCGGCCCACAGCCTGCGTATCCAGCCGGGTTCACGTCCCCCGTCCACGTCGTTCGCTCGCCCCCTTTGTCGTACCGCGTTCGTCATCGACGGTACCGACACCGGCCGACAAGCCGTTTGTTCCCTATGAGCCGCGGGTCACAGGTCGCGGGTGCGCAGGCTCCACCAGCTCGCGGCGCCCAGACCGATGGTCCACAGCAGCAGGACCACGACCGCGGCCGGAGCGGGGGCGAGCAGATCGCTGTCCGGGTAGGACCCGACCGCCACGGTGCCGATGGTGGCCGAGACGGGCAGCAGCGTGACCGCGCCCGGAATGCCGAGGCCGCGCGCGATCAGCCAGATCAAAGGTTCGGCGAGCACCATCCAGCCGAGCAGCAGCGTCCCGGCTCTGGTCGAGGACCGCAGCAGGATGCCCGCGCTCGCGCCGATCAGCGACCAGCAGACCGCGGCGAGCAGCCCGCCGCCGAGAACGGCGAAGAACTCCCCGGTGACGGCGACCTTGCTGTGTCCGACGCCGAACAGGGCCCCGACCGACACCAGCTCCACCGCTAATGCGGCGACCAGCGCGCAACACCCGATGACCAGGAATTTTCCGGCAGCGAGCCGGTCGCGGTCGGTGGTGAACAGCGCGGTTACCGCCATGCTGTGGTGCCGGTACTCCGCGCCGGTGCCCACCGCGCCGAATACCGCGGCTGCCAGCACCACCAGAGCCAGCGCGACGTAGAGCCCGATCGTCGCCGCGCCGGTGGCGGGCTGGCCGCGCGGATCCGGCGGCCCGGCCAGGCCCGCCGACACGAGGCTCGCGAACAGCGCCACGGCGAGCAGCGCGGCGGCGAGCGTCCTGGCGCGCGGCATCGTGACGACCTTGCGCACCTCGGAGTTGACGTTCGGCACCAAGTCCGCGGGCAGGATGGTGATCATCGTGGAATTCCGTAGGGCATCGGCGAGGGGGGCTGGGCGCCGGGCGCAGCGAGACCCGGGTAGTGCGGCACGGGCGCGGCGGTGGGTTTGGTCAGCGACGCGAGCACGCGGTCGGGATGGATCGGATCGGCGACGATGCTATCGATGCGCACCTGCGCCGCGGTGGCGGCCGTGCGGATCTGCGCTTCGCTCGCTTCGGCGACGGCGAGGCGACCGTCCGGCCGGATCACCGCGTCGGTGAAACCCTGTGCCGCGAGCATGGTGGCCAGCGCGATGGGCGTGGACGCCGCGACGACCAGCCGGTCCGGATGTCCACGCCGCAGCCGCGCCGGAGTGCCCTGGTACACCACCGTGCCCTCGTTCAGCACGACCAACTGGTCGGCGGCGGGCAGTACGGCGCCGAGGCTCTCGCTGGTCAGTAGGACACTGCCGCCGCGCCGGGTGTGCCTGCGCAGGAAGTCGTGCAGCCAGCCGCGTTCGGCGGCGTCGAGCCCGTCCATCGGATCGTCGAGCACCAGCAGCGGAGGATCACCGAGCAGCGCGGTGGCCAGGGCCAGCCTGGCCTGCTGCTCGATCGACAGGGCGCCGATCTTCGTCGTGGCGTGCTCGTCCAGCCCCACCAGTTCGAGCACCTCGCTCACCCGGCTGTCGGCGACGTTCGCCGCGGCGGCGTAGATCCATAGGTGCTCTCGCGCGGTACGGGCCGGAGGCAAACCGCGTGGCGCTAGAACGCCGCCGATCACGCTCCCCGAGCCCGTGCCGTCTCGGCGGGCACCGGGCCCGCCGACGGACGCGGTTCCGGAGGTGGGGACGACCAGTCCGAGCAACACCCGCAGAATCGTGGTCTTGCCCGCGCCGGGGGGACCCACCAGCGCGGCGATCGCGCCGGAGGGCACGGTGAAGCTGACGTCGGCCAAGGCGGTCGCCAATTCGTACCGCTTGGTCAAGCCTTGGACCGCGAACGCGATCGGCCGCGTCCCGCTCATCGTGGTTCGGCCGGAGGTCGCGGCTTCGCCGGGTCGATCGCGGTGAGCGGATCGGCGTCGATGACCAAGTGCCCGGGCCAGGTGGCCGGCGGCGGCCCGAATGCCTTGCGCGCGTTGTTGATCGTGGCCTTGCCCAGGGCGCGGTTGCCCGCGCCGCCGATCACGGCGCCGATGCCGGCGGGCAGTACCTTCCCCGCCATGAGCGCGGCGCGCTTGGTGATGAACCGGATGATGAACCGCTTCAGCAGCGAATCGTTCATGCTCGACAATCCGGGGATGCGGTTGGCGAAGGCCGAGCCCCAGTTCTTCGCGGAACTGCCGACGCTCTTCTGCACGATCTGCATGCCGCTCTCGCCCAGCACGACGGCCAGCACCAGCGCCCTGCGCTGCTCTTGGTCCTCCGGCGAGATGCCGTGCACCGCGGCCACTGCCAGGGTGAACACCGCGGACGCCTCCATGAAGAAGGTGGTCTCCGCGCTCACCGCGGCGATGGCCGCGACGGTGCCCACGCCGGGAACGGCCGCGGTCGCGCCGACCGCGCTGCCGCTGCCGGTCACCGCGAGCAGGTAGTGCTTCTCCAGCCGGTCGATGATCTGCGCGGGGCTTTCATCCGGGTGGGAGCGACGAATTCGGTCCACATACTTGGCGACCGCGGGGGCCTGCAGGCGGGACCCGGTGTCGAGCAGTTCGACCACCGTCTTCTCGAACGCGCCTTTGAGCATCGGCGGCATCCTCCTCTTCCGGTCTGCTGGGTAGAACTGTATGGCACCGGTTGCCGTCAGCTCATCATGACAACGAAGTACCCAGCCGCATCGGTTCCACCGGCGGCTGCCTCGCTTTCGACCGGATGGATGTCGTCCGGCCGCGCCCGTTACGCGGGGGTGTGGATCGCGGGCACGCGTTCGCCCGACGGCGGAGGGGATGGCGGGGTTCCGTCACCGAACGGCCTGCCGCCGAGCGACTCCCGGCCGTGCGGGGTCAGCCAGTTCGTCGGATCAGGACCCTTGGGGACTATTCCGGTCGGGTTGATGTCCCGGTGCACGACGTAGTAGTGCGTCTTGATCTGCCCGAAGTCGATCGTGTCGCCGAACCCGGGGGTCTGGTACAGATCGCGCGCGTACGCCCACAGCACCGGCATCTCACTGAGCTTGGACCGGTTGCACTTGAAGTGCCCGTGGTACACCGCGTCGAAGCGGACCAGCGTGGTGAACAGCCGGACATCGGCCTCGGTGATCGTGTCGCCGACCAGATACCGTTGCGCGCGAAGGCGTTCGGCCAGCCAGTCCAGGCGATCGAAGAGCCGGTCGTAGGCGGCCTCGTAGGCGTCCTGCGCCCCGGCGAACCCGCAGCGGTAGACGCCGTTGTTGACGTCGCGGAACACCGCCAGATTCACCTCGTCGATCTCGGCGCGCAACGGCTCCGGATACAACTGCGGCGCGCCGGGCCGGTGGTGCGCGGTCCACTCGGTGGAGAAATCGAGCGTGATCTGCGCGTAGTCGTTGGTGACGACCTGCCCGGTCGGCACGTCTACGACGGCGGGCACCGTGATGCCCCGTGGGTAGTCCGGGAACCGCGCCAGATAGGCGTCGCGCAGCCGGGGAATGTCGAGTACCGGGTCGACGCCACCGGGGTCCAGATCGAAGGTCCAGCTGAGTTTGTCGTGCGTGGGCCCGCACAGCCCGAGCGAGAGCACCGGCTCGAGCCCGAGCAACCTGCGCACGATCAGCGTTCGATTGGCCCACGGGCAGGCGCGCGCCGCGACGAGTCGGTAGCGCCCCGGCTCCACGGGGTAGCCGTCGCGGCCGTCGGCCGTGATCCGGGTGGTGATGTAGTTCGTGTCCCTCTTGAACTCGCCGGGCTCGACATAGGAACCGCGCTCGCTGGCCGACTTGGTCACACCGACAGTCTTCCAGATCGACCTCGTACGCTGACCGGATGAGTGAAACGAAGGCCACCCGGCTGGAACGAGACCGCACCGACGGCGGCGCGGAGGTGGCGACCCTCACGCTCGCCCATCCGCCGCTCAATCTCTTCGATCGGGCGATGCTGGACGCGCTGATCGCCGATATCGCCGAGCTGTCGGCGCGGCCGCCGCGCGCCCTGCTGCTGCGCGCCGAGGGCAAGGTGGTGTCCGGCGGCGTGGACGTGCACGTTTTCGACGGCCTGACCCCGGAGCAGGGCGCCGAGTTGTGGCGGACCCTGTTCGCGCAGATCATCCATCCGCTGGAGGCGCTGCCGTGTCCGGTGGTGTTCGCCGCGCACGGGTTGACCCTGACCGCCGCCTTCGAGATCGCGCTCGCCTGCGACATCCTGCTCGCGGCGCCGACGGCCCGGTTCGGGTTGGTGGAGATCGTGGTCGGGCTGACCCCGTCGATGGGCGGCCCGCAGCGCCTCGCCGAACGCGCGGGCTCCGGACGGGCCCGCGAGTTCGTGATGACCGGTGATCTCTACAACGCGGCGACGATGGCCGAGTGGGGCGTGGTCAACGCCGTGCACGAAGACCTCGACGCCGTGGCGCGAGCGCTGACCAACCGGCTGGCCGATGGCCCGACGAAGGCCAACGCGGCGACCAAGAAGATCATCGAGGCCTGGCGTTCCGGTGGTGTGGCACACGCGGATTCGGTGACGCCCGAGGTGTCCAGCGTGCTGTTCGACACCGAGGACCTGAAGGGCGGGGTGCGCAGTTTCCTCGAGCAGGGTCCGGGGAAGGCGCGCTACTCGGGGCGGTGACAGCTGGGACACGTTCATCGCCTATTCCAGCGAAGCTGTGACATGCGTCATATAGTCGCAGTGCCTGATACCTCGAGGCATGCGGAGGACGAATGTCGCAGTTGCTCGTCGAATATCCCCTCACCGGCCCGCACGTCTGGGACAACCCGTTAGCCCGTGGCGCCGACGGGGTGCTGCGCTACGGAAACCTCACACCCGCGCTGACCGAACTGCTGGATCTGCAAGTGCACGCCTTCGGTAACCGCGAAGCCGTGGTGGAGATCGGCGGCCCGCGCCTGACCTACCGCGAGCTGTGGCACTGCGCCTCCCGGATCGCGGGCGGCTTGCAGGAGCACGGCATCGGATACGGCGACCGCGTCGCCGTGCACATGCCCTCCGGCGCTCGCTGGGTGCAGGCATTCCTCGGCGCCTTGCTCAGCGGCGCGGTACCGGTGCTGGTGCACGATGGGCTGCCCGAGGCGGTGGCCGAGCGCGTGATCGCCGACAGCCGTGCCGATTTCGTGCTCGGCCCGGGGGGCGCCGAGGACGAGTTGCCCGACGGCGCCGCTTACATCGATGACGGCGCGGCGCTGGGCGACCTGGCACTGCTGAGCTACACGAGCGGGACGTGTACGCCCAAGGGCGTGGAGCTGACCAACGAGAATCTGCTGTCGGCCGTGCGCTCGGTGGTCGCGGCGCTGGACCTGCCGACCGATGGTCTGCGCAACCTGGTGCTGCTGCCGTTGGCGCACGCCAGCGGCTGCGTCGATCAACTGTTGCCGACCTTCGCCGTCGGCGGCACCGTGGTACTCACCCGGGACGCCCGGGGCATGGCCGATGCCATCACCGCCGAGCGGATCGACATGGTCTCCGCGACGCCGCGGATCTTCGCGAGCCTGCTTCCCGAACTCGCCGGACTGCGCTCCGAAGGGTTGTGCACCCAGGGCATCGCACGGATCAGCAAAGCCGGTCATCGCGCCGAACGTGCCGCGTCCCCGGTCGCTCCCGTGGAACTCACGGCCGAATTGCGCGGTGTGTTTCCCGCGGCTCGGCAGTGGTCGGTGTGGGGCGCGACCGAAACCAGCGGCATCGGTCTCGCGGTGGACGACGCCGAGCAGGCGGACTCCTCCGACGCGGCCACGGTGCTCGGGTTCCCGTTCGGCGGAACGGAATTGGCGCTGTGGGGTCCGCGGGCGACGACGGGCCACGGGGAACTGCTGTGCCGCGGGCCGAATATCACCCCTCGTTACTGGAACGACCCCACCACGACCGCGGCGCGATTCACCGGAACCTGGTTCCACACCGGAGACCAAGTGACGATCGACGCCGACGGCTTGGTGCGCAGGGGAGCGGTGCCGGTCGAGTGATCCGCTCTCACTCCAGCATTCGCTCGCGTAGCCGCGCGAGCAGGTCGGGCGTCAACCCGATGGTCGCGAGATAACCGTCCAGGTCGCCGTGCAACTCGCGCATCGACGCGGTGGCGATGTCCAGGTACTCCTCGCGCACACCGAGCAGGTCGATCGACAACTCCTCCCCGGCCAGTAGTTTGCCCGTCATCAGGGCGCGCAGCGCGGGGACCGCCCCGTTGCTGAGCAGGTAGTCGGCTTGGACGTCGGCCTCGGTGACGCCGACCGCGCGCAGCAGCGTGGCGACCGCCCAGCCGGTGCGGTCCTTGCCCGCCGCGCAGTGCACCAGCACCGCGCCTTCCCCCCGCAGGATGGACTCGGCGAGCGAAGCGATGGCGGCGTGCGCCTCGGGCAGCGCCGGGAACATCCGGTAGACCTCGAGCATGTGCGTGTAGGCGGTCCGCGCGGTCGCCTCGTGCGGCGGCGCCTCGGCCATCCGGGAGTCGAACGGAGTGATGGTCAGCCGGACGTCCGCGGGCAGCCGGTCGGCGCCGATGTGGTCGATCTCGCGCTGTCCGCGCAGGTCGTGGACGTCGCTGATGCCCAGTTCCCGCAGCCCGGCGTGGCCCGCGTCGTCGAGTCCGCTGAGCTGGGCCGAGCGCAGCAGGACGCCCGGGCGGACCTTGGCGCCGTCGTGGGTGCGCAGCCCGCCGGTGTCGCGGAAGTTGAACGTGCCGGAGAGGAAGTACTGGTCGGCAGGGGGCGAGAGAGTCACCGATCCAGGTTATCCGCCACGCGGAACGAAAAGGTGCCGGGAGCGGATCGGACCCCGCACGATATGCTGACCGATTTGGGTGGTTTCACTGTGGCATTTGCCACAGGATTTGGGTTGCCGGCGACCCGGACCGTACCGTTGTCAACGGTCTGTCGGGTGCTGAATCGAGGCCCAGATCCACCGTCATAGCTGGATTTCCGGGCGACACGGCATGGTCGCGTAGCGATCCCGGTTGGGTAACAAAACATTCTCTCAGTTCGGAATTACCCATCGAACCCGTTCTCAAACCCCGAAAACGCTCTACCATTGGTGAACGTTGGACCGGGTAGCTCGAGTATTTCCCGATGTTGCCCGCCCTGTTCAGCGAGTCGCGCCGACGAAGGTGCGTGAGTTCTTTCGCCGAGAGGGAGTCGTCGTTGAGCGCACGTGGAGAAGTGATAACAGAAATCCGGCTACGCCCCGCCGTCACCGAGGCGGTCGAAGCGGCGGCCGCCACGCTCGACTACACGGGCCTGCGCGCGCTGCGGGTGCTGCTGCACGCCGGGGTCAGTGCCTACTGGCCGCTGGTCAAGGCAACGCCGGGCAAGCAGATTCAGTCGTATGAGATGACCTTGCAGGCGCTGCGCGCGCGCTGGGAGGTCAAGAGCAACTGCTTCCCGGATCCGATCGCCTCGGAGTTCTACCGGGAGAAGGACGCGGAGGTGACCGCGTTCCTGAAGTTGTGTGCCGAGCGGTCGGGAACGCAGTGGCTGGAGCCGGTAGAGGCGATCGCCTGCAATGTCGTCTCGATCGTGCAGGGCACGGTTCTGCGCTGGCTGGCCGATTGCAACGACGAGACCATGCTGGTGGTGCTCGACGAGATGGTCAGCGGACTGGCCACCAAGGCCGCCGAGATCTGACAAATACTGGACGTTTGACCAACTTGGTGGTTGAGTTGTCCTGGTGACCGAGACGTCGCCGATCGCGGGGCTGCACGCGGCCACCGCCGAGCTCGACCCGCCCCTGGCCGCCCTGGACCTGCCCACCCTGCGCGCGAACGCCGCCGACCTGGTGCGTCGAGCGGCGGGCACCCCCATACGAGTGGCGAGTAAATCCGTGCGCTGCCGCGCCGTGCTCGCCGAAGTCCTCGGCGCCGATCTCACCGCCGCGAGCGGCTTCGCGGGCGTCATGTCCTACTCCCTGCGCGAGGCCCTCTGGCTCGTGCGCCACGGAGCGCGCGATGTCCTGCTCGGCTATCCGAGCGTGGACCGCGCGGCGCTGGCGGAACTGGCCGCCGACGACATCCTGTTGCGATCTATCACGCTGATGATCGACGACGCCGCGCAACTCGATCTGATCCGCGCCGCCGTCGGCACCGAGCGGGTACGGCCACGGGTTTGCCTGGACGTGGACGCCTCCCTGCGCATCGGCCCGCTGCACCTCGGTGTGCGCCGTTCTCCGGTGCGCACGCCGCAGCAGGCGGCCACGCTGGCGGGTGAGGCGCTGCGGCGAGGCTTCGACGTGGTGGGCGTGATGACCTACGAGGCGCAGATCGCGGGGCTACCGGATTCGAATGTCGCGGTGCGATTGGTGAAGCGGGTGTCCGCGGCGGAGATCCGCAGACGACGGGCCGAGGTGCTCGACGCGGTCCGCTCGGTGACCGGCGAACTCGAGATCGTCAACAGCGGCGGCAGCGGATCCATCGAGGTCAGCGTCGCCGATCCGGATGTCACCGAGGTGACCGCCGGGTCCGGGCTGTACGTGCCAACGCTGTTCGACGACTACCGGGCGTTCACCCCCAGGCCCGCGCTGTATTTCGCCACGCCCGTACTGCGCAGGCCCGCGGCCGGTCTCGCCACCGTCTTCGCGGGCGGCTACATCGCCTCCGGCCCCGCCGGACCGTCGCGGGTTCCCAAGCCGGTGTGGCCGCGCGGATTGAAGCTGCTCGGCACCGAGGGCGCCGGTGAAGTGCAGACCCCGCTGTCGGGCGCCGCGGAACTCCGGATCGGCGATCGGGTGTGGTTTCGCCACGCGAAGGCCGGTGAATTGTGCGAGCGGTTCGACGTCCTGCAGTTGGTCGACGAGGACGGCTCTCGCGTCGGCGTGCCGACCTACCGGGGCGAGGGCGTCTGTTTCGGCTGACCCGCGTCGGTCAGCCGAAGGAACGCACCGAGATCGGCGAGCTCGTCCGTGCTCGCGGGCAGATACTCGGTGAGCAGCGGCGAGCGGATGACGATCGCCTTCCACATGGCGCGGCACAGTGCGTGGATCAAGCCCCGCGACAACAGCGACGGCATGCCGTAGGGCGCGTCGGCGGGGGAGGAAGTGGTCATGGACAGCAGCACCACCGCCGCTTCCCGGCCGCGGAAGCGATCCGGCGTGCCCACCAGGACGTCTTCGATCTTGGCGCGTGCCAGCAGGGTGCGGATGCGCCCCACCTGCGCGGCGTACGGCGCGACCACGAAGATGTCGTGGGGGTGCAGCCTGCGCGTGGTCGCGCCGATCGTCCAGGACATGCCGAGCAGGGCGCGGACCCGGCGCACCACCTCGCGGGCCTCCGCCGGTGACTCGGTCGCGTTGCCGTAGTGGTCCACCATGACGGTGTCCACTCCGGGCTCCTCGCCATCCAGGCGCCGGGCCAGCGTGACCGTCTCGTTGGCGCGCAGACGACCGTCGTAGTAGAGGCGGGAAACGGGTTCGCAGACCGCCGGGTGCATCCGCCAGGTGCGGTCCAAGAAGTAGCCCCGCTCGGTGGGCAAGGTCTGCCGCCCTGCGGCCAGCCAGCCGAGCACCGATTCGCCGATCGGGGCGGGGTGGGCGCCGCGTGCGCTCGACGCGACCGGGTCGCCGAGCAGCAACAGGTTGCGTGCGCACGCCGCGACGGACACGGTCTCGGCCAGCGGGAAGCGGCCCGCGTCTGCGATGACGAGCAGGTCGAGGCCCGCACGCGGCACCAGATCCTCGTCGGCGAAATCGGCCGGATCGCCGCCGAGGACGCAACCGCTGATCGCGTTGTCCAGGAATCGCGGATAACGGTTGGCGTCGATCACCACCCATTCCGGGGCGACCGCCGCCGCGTCCTTCTTGGCGACCAGTTCCGGCAGCACGCCCGCCCGCACGACTGCGTCGAGCAGGTTCTCCACGGTGGCGGCCTCTCGCGCGACGATGCCGATCCGCCACTTGTTCCGCGTGATCAGCCGCTCCAGCACCCGGGCCGCGGTCGCGGTCTTCCCGGTGCCCGACGGGCCTTGCACGGCGACGTAGGAGTCGTCGAGGGCACACAGCGCGGCGGTGATCGCCGCGGCGTAGTCGCCGTGCACCTCGGGCAGCCGGGCGTCGCCGCGCAACCGCGGCGGGCGGCGCGCCAGGATGTCGAAGACGGCCGCGCGCGGGACGTCCGGCAAGGTCATCAGCAACTGCTGCGCCGCGAGTTCGATCGCCAGCTCGGCGTTCTCGTCCCAGTCCGGCAGGCCGGGCGCGATCGCGGAGGGCAGTTCGTCGTAGGGTTCGCAGCCCTCGGGCAGCGATTCCTCCAGCCGGACGGTGTCGTCGAATTCGGTGTCCACCGAGCAGCCGAGCACCGTCGCCGTCGCGGTGGCCCGCCGGCCCGGCCCGGTGACCATGCCGCCCGGCATCGGCTGGTCGTAGAAGGTGTAGACGGTGGTGCCCGGGGTGAGCGTGCTCGGGCCGGGGGCGCCGCTCGAGCCGGTGCCGATCCGGCCGGTCAGGGTCAG
This sequence comes from Nocardia sp. NPDC057455, assembly GCF_042802775.1. Lineage (NCBI taxonomy): Bacteria > Bacillati > Actinomycetota > Actinomycetes > Mycobacteriales > Nocardiaceae > Nocardia > Nocardia sp. NPDC057455. The sequence goes on from NZ_JBHVDM010000064.1 coordinate 18,190, forward strand.
GTAACGCCGCATCGCCGGGCGGTCGGGCCGCCGATGCCACTTGGTGTCGACCGTGCCCCAGTCGGCGACCAGAACCCCCGGAGCCTCGGCCCATTCGTCCACCGGATGGCTGAGCCGGTCGGCGTGCGCCCACCACAGCGGCTGCCGCTCGCGCCGGTGGTAGCCGAGCGCCGCGGCTGTCAACGCGGCGGGGTGCAGCGGATCGCCCTGCGCGGCGGCGTATTCCGCGAGCGCGGCCTCCAGTGACGACGGCCGGGACGACGGCGGCGGCACAGGCTCGCCGGGGACCGCCGTGCACCACTCATCCGGCCGCCCCGGTGTCACGGTCCGCGTGGCGATGCGCTGCTCGCCCGCGCGATGGAGCAACCAATCGCGCAGCCGCAGCACCGTGTGGCAGTCGTGTTCGGCGGCGGACGAATCGGGAAGCAGCCGCCGCAGGCCGCTGAGCCGGTAGGAGGACTCCCCGATGAGCAGCGCGTTACGAAGGATCGGATACAGGTCGACCAGAACGCCGTCGCACAGCAGTTCGTCCACGAGTTCTTCGTTGACGCCGTGTCGTCCGGTGCAGCGCAGCAGCGCCGTGCGCACCGCGGCGGAGTAGTGGTAGACGTGCAGGTCGGGATAGATCCGGCGGCGCTGGGTCAGATAGTCCAGCACCTGCTCGAGTACCCGGCGTTCCGCGGCGGCGGCATGGCGGGGTTCGCTCGATCCGCTCGGCCCGCGCAACGACAGGTGCACCGTGTCCGGGCCGCCGACCTCGACGACGAGCGGAGTGCGGCCGCCGCCCGCGATGGTGAGCGAGAGATCGCCGGGGGAGGGCGCGGGCAGCGCCCCGAGCGCGGTCGCGTCGAGCAGCGCGTGCGTGGGCTCGCCCGAACCTTCGCGCCGCAGCTGTATTTCCGCTTGGCGGCGCAGCGCGGAGATGGTGCGCGGCGGCACCCCGGGCACCGCGATCTCGGTGGTGGCCAGCCGATCGAGGGTGTTCACCCCCGCTTCGCGCAGCCGGGCGCGCGCCGCGGGCGGCATGCCGGCCACGAGCAGCAGGTCACGCGCGGCGGCCAGTGCCTCGGTGCAGGTGTGGCAGCGGCCGCAGGCGAGATACCGGGGATCGCCCCATTGCACGGGCAGCAGTTCACCGAGCTTTTCCTCGACGATGCGCTCCACCCGGCGCCTGCGCGCCCGATGCAGCGGAATCAACTCGCTCAGCGCGCGAGCGCTGCTCTCCTCGCCCAGGTGCAGCCGCACCAGCGGTGCGGTGAGCGCGCCCGAGCGGTCCAGAGCTTCGGCGCATGCGGCGAGTTCCAGCGCGGCGCCAACCCGGTCGGCGGTCGTGGGCGCGATGCCGTGCACGGTGTAGCGAACCCGGTGTTCGGCCCGCACCAGAAAGTCGGCGGAGCACTGGAAGCGGCCGTCGAAGAAGGTGGCGCCGTGCACCACGTGAGCGCCGGAGCGCAAGGCGGCGACCGTGTCGGCGTGCGCGGCGGTCAGTGCCGCGACGTGCCGCGCCGGATCGCTCGGTTCGTCCGGCGGATGGTCGATCTCGATTACCGCGCCGCCGAACCGTGTGCGGTAGTCGGCGAGAAGGCGTTGCCGGACTTCCTCGGTCCCGGGCAAGGCTCGCGGCCCCACTGCGGTGCTTCCGGGTTCGGCGGGGATGATGTCCAGTTCGGCGTCGAGGGCGCGCAGCAGCGCGAACTCGCAGTGCGCCGCGCGGACGAGATCGACGGTGGTGCAGACGACACGATCACCGAACACGAACAAACGCGGCCCTCCTGTGTCTTCGCGGGACACCCGCTGCCGGCGTGCGCCGAATTACACACGGACCGCAACACTGTAGCTAGCGCGCCTGACCTCGGCCTACCCTCCCCGGCTCAGGAACGCGGCTTACGGCGCTCCGTCCGCTTGACGCCCTCGCGCTCGCGGCGCGGGCCGCGGGTGAACGAGCGTTGCTGCGGCGGGCCCTGATCCAGTTGCAGCTGGATGAGCACACCGCTGATCCGGGTGCGCCGCAACGCCTCCAACGTCTCCTCCGGCAGGTGCGCGGGCAGTTCCACCAGGCTGTGGTCGGGACGGATGCTGATATGCCCGAAGTCGCTGCGGCGCAGGCCGCCCTCGTTGGCGATGGCTCCGACGATCGCGCCGGGCACCACACGATGCCGCTTGCCCACGCTGATCCGGTAGGTCGCCAGCTCGGTTCCGGTGGCGCGGTGGTGGGCACCACCACCCTGCCGGTCCTCGTCGAAGTGCCGGACGGGCCGCTCGCGCGGGGTCCGGTCGCGCTGCGGGCGCTCCACCGGCTCCGGCTCGGGCTCCATGAAGAAGTTGTCGCCGTCGTAGGAGCCCACCGCCAGCGCCGCGGCGATGTCGGCCAGCGGGATGTTGTGCTCGCGCTCGTAGTCCTCGATCAGCTTGCGGAACAGCGGGAGATTCGCCGAGGTGAGGTTTTCGGTGATGGTGTCGCCGAACTTGGTGACGCGCTGCGCGTTGACGTCCTCCACGCTGGGCAGCTGCATCTCGGTCAGCGGGTGGCGGGTGGCCCGTTCGATCGACTTGAGCAGATGCCGCTCGCGCGGTGCGACGAACAGCAGTGCCTCACCACTGCGGCCTGCCCGGCCGGTGCGGCCGATGCGGTGCACGTAGGACTCGGTGTCGTGCGGGATGTCGTAGTTGACCACGTGCGAGATGCGGTCCACGTCGAGCCCGCGCGCGGCCACGTCGGTGGCGACCAGGATGTCCAGGGCGCCGGACTTGAGCTGGCCGATCGTGCGCTCGCGCTGGTTCTGCGCGATGTCGCCGTTGATCGCGGCGGCGGAAAAGCCCCTGGCGCGCAGCTTTTCGGCGAGCTCCTCGGTGGCCTGCTTGGTGCGGACGAAGATGATCATCGCCTCGAACGACTCGACCTCGAGCACCCGGGTCAGCGCGTCCAGCTTGCGTTGATGCGAGACCTGCACCCAGCGCTGGGTGATGTTGGTGGCCGTCGAGGTCTTCGACTTGACCGTGATCTCCACCGGATCGTGCAAGTACTGCTTGGAGATCTTGCGGATCGCGGGGGGCATGGTCGCGGAGAACAGCGCCACCTGCTTAGCCGACGGAGTGTCGGCGAGGATGCGCTCGACGTCCTCCTGGAAACCCATCTTGAGCATCTCGTCGGCCTCGTCGAGCACCAGGTACTGCAGCTGCGACAGGTCGAGCGTGCCCTTCTCCAGATGATCGATCACCCGGCCCGGCGTGCCGACCACGACGTGCGCGCCGCGGCGCAGGCCCGACAGCTGCACGCCGTAGGCCTGGCCGCCGTAGATGGGCAGCACATGCAGCCCCGGGATGTGCGCGGCGTAGCGGCCGAACGCCTCGGCGACCTGGATCGCGAGCTCCCGGGTCGGAGCGAGCACGAGCGCGCGCGGGATACGGCCGGTGGCCTCGAGCCCCATCAGGATCGGGATGGCGAAGGCCGCGGTCTTGCCGGTACCGGTCTGTGCGAGACCGACGACGTCGGCTCCGGAGAGCAGCGGAGGAATCGTCGCCGCCTGAATAGGCGACGGCGACTCGTAACCGACGTCGGCGATGGCCGCGAGGATGCGGTCATCGATCCCCAGATCGGCGAAAGACGGGCCGTCGGTGTCCCTGTCGTTGTCGCCAGAAACGCTGTCGACCTGATTGGTGCTCATTGACCAGGAGTTTACTGCCTCGTGCTGTTCGTCCCGGCCACGGCCCCAATACGGTGAGACCTATGCAACTGGACAACTCGCCCGCGCATCAGGACGCGACGCCGGATCAACTGGACGTGGCGGTCGTCCAGTTCGCCCCCTCGACGGACCCCTCGGCGAACCTCACGATGGTGCGCGAGCACGTGCGCACGGCCCGTGAGCGTGGTGCCCGTGTGGTCGTCGCACCGGAATACTCGATGTTCGCCGTGACCCGGCTCGACGAGCGGGTCGTCGCCGTTGCCGAGCCGCTGACCGGCCCATTCGTTACCGGCCTCGGAGCGATCGCGCGCGAGTTCGACGTGTTCCTGGTCGCCGGAACGGTGGAGCAGATCGCCCCTGGTGGCGACCGCATCCGCAACACCTCGGTCGTGCTCGGCCCCGACGGATCCCTCGTCAGCCGCTATCGGAAGGTCCACCTCTACGACGCCTTCGGCAACCTCGAGTCCGACGTGGTCGAGCCGGGCGCGATCGAGGCGCCGGCCACCTTCACGGTCGGTGATGTGACATTCGGCATGCAGACCTGTTTCGATCTGCGCTTCCCCGAAGGCGTGCGCCGGGTCGCCGCGGCGGGCGCGCAGGTGCTGCTGCTGCCCGCCCAATGGATCCCCGGACCGGGCAAGGTCGATCAGTGGACCACGCTGGTGCGGGCGCGGGCCATCGAGAACACCGTGTACGTGGCCGCCGCCGACCAGGCCGCACCCCGGGGCGCGGGCGCGTCGATGATCGTGGACCCGGCCGGTTCGGTGCTCGCCGGACTCGGCGACGAACCGGGCGTGCTGAGCGCCGGAATAGACCTGGCGTATCTGAGCAAGGTGCGCACCACCAACCCGAGCCTCGCGTTGCGTCGATTCGCGATCACCGAGCGCGGACCGGAGTAGCGTTCGAAATCGATGATGTACACCGATCGGACCTCGGCCGGTCACGCGCTGGGTGAGCATCTGGAGCACCTACGCGCGTCGAACCCGCTGGTGCTCGGTCTGCCGCGCGGCGGCGTACCCGTGGCGGCGGCGGTGCGCGAGGTGATCGGCGGTGACCTCGACATCCTGCTGGTGCGCAAGCTGGGCGTGCCGTGGCAGCCGGAACTGGCGCTGGGCGCCGTCGGCGAGGACGGGGTCCGGGTGCTGAATCCGGATGTGCTGGCGCACACCGGGCTGACGCCGGGGAAGGTCGACTCGATCGAGGCGCGCGAGCGTGCCGAACTGGAGCGGCGCAGGCAGGTGCTGCGCGGAGCGTCGCGGCCGATCCCGCTGACGGGGCGCACGGTGGTGATCGTCGACGACGGCATGGCGACCGGCGCCACAGTCGTGGTCGCCTGCCGGGTGGCGTATTCGCACCAGCCCGCGCGAGTCGTCGTCGCCGTCCCGGTCTCCTCCACGGAGGCGATGCGCCGGGTCGCCGACGAGGCCGACGAGGTGGTCTGCCCGTGGGTGCCGCGCTCGCTCGGCGGCGTCGGCGGCGCCTACCGCGATTTCCACCAGCTCGAGGACGCCGAGGTCACCGCGCTGCTGTGCTGACGGCGGTCAGATTTCCACGATGCCCTTGCGGTGGCGCTGCGCCAGATCCGCGTAGAAGCCAGGATTGAGCTGCACCCACATCTGCGCCTGAGTGCCCTCGATCGGCCGTTTCACCTCGGCGGGCGATCCGGCGGCGAGCACACCGTCGGGAATCTCGGCTCCGGGTGGCACCAGCGAGTGGGCGGCGATCATGCTGCCCGCCCCGATTCTGGCCAGATCCAGCACCGTGGTCCCGTTGCCGACGATGGCCTCGGCGCCGACCGCGGCGCCGTGGAAGACCACGCTGTGCGCGATCGTCGCGCCTGCGCCGATCTCCATCGGCACGTCCGGCGGCACGTGCAGCACCGCGTTGTCCTGGATGTTGGCGCGTTCCCGGATGACGATCGGCGCCAGGTCCGCGCGCAAAACCGCGCCGTACCAGATCGAGGCGCCCGCCTCGACCCGGACGTCACCGATCAGGGTCGCCGTCGGCGCGACGAACGCTGTCGGATCGACCTGCGGCCGTTTGCCTTCGAATTCGTAGAGTGGCACTCGTACACCGTAAACGGTCCCATCGCGTCGTCGCCGGAGCGACGTCGGGAACCCGCGGCGCGCAGGACGCGGCCCGGTCCGAACTGCGGCCGGATACCGACTTCGGACGCTGCCGCCGAGTTCAGCGCCCGGCGAAAGCCGTCGACGTGCGCGCGGCCGCGGTGACGAGCGGTCGCAGGTGGGCGGCGAAACGCTCCGCGGTCACCGCGACGACCTCGACATCCGTGCCGGTGCGCACCGCGTATCGGCCGTCGGCGACCACGTCGATCCAGCACAGCACGCCGAAGGGGCGCAGTTCGCCCTCGCCGCGTCGCGCCGAGACGACGATCTGGCCGATGCCTTCGCGCGGCTGTTTGAGCAACTTGCGGATACGGGACGGGATGGACGGCCCGGCGACCGGAACGGTCACCAGGTTGCGACTGTCTTCGCCGACCTGGGCCAGCGGAGCGGTCATGCGCCCGAGCGTGCCGGGAGTGTTCTCCGGAAGCATCGAAACGATCCGCGCGCACAGGCTTTTCGAACTGCCCGCGAACAACCGCACCTCGCCGCCGCGGTCGGCCGTCGCGCCGTGGCGCTGCGCCGCGACCACCGCGATGTTCCCGGCGGCGGCGCCGAGGATACGGATCGGACGCGCCGGTTCGCTTTCCGCAGGCACGTCGGACGGCGGCCCGCCGTTTCGCCCCGGGGCCGGGCCGGGTGCCGCGTCACGCTGACCGAAAACCTCCACTCGCAGGTCCGGCTTGGCGAGCACGCGCAGCGCCGCTTCCAGGTCCGCGTCCAGCGTCTGAGCGCACCAGTGATCGAGCGCCGGCAGCTGTGCGGCGCGCTCGCCGGTGTCGCGTGCCGACAGGCGCACGGCCAGTGGATAGGGGATGCGATCGCCGTCGGTGCGTGACCAGGCCAGCGCGAACTGGTCCGGGGTCAGCGTCCAGTTCACTCGTACTCGGACCATTCACCGAGCACGGGCGGCGTGGTCGGATCGAGGGATCCGATGAGTTCGCCGCCGTCGTCGGAGGGCTCGAGGAAGGTGGGGAGATCGTCGAGGTCGAACTCGTCGTCTTCGTCATCGATCGGCGCAGAGCGAGCGATCGCGGCGTTCGCGGCCACGCTCGTACCCGCGCGCGGGGTGTCGATCGCGGCCACCGCACCGCCCATCAGACCACCCATCGCGCCCGCGCTGAGACCGGTGACCGCCGCGTCGCCGCTGTCGTTGTTCTTGCGCCGTTCGTCGCGCTTGCGTTGTTCCTCGGGCGGCACCTGGTTGCCCACGCCCGGCACGGCCGGCGTCGTCATCGGCTCGCTCGTCACCGCGGCGGGTGCGGTCGCCGGTCCCGATGCGGCTGCGGCCGCGGGGATGCGCAGGGCGGCTGCGGCCGCCGCCACCGTCGGGAGCGCCGCCGCGGCGGCGGGCGTGATCTTGGGCGGGGTCGTCGCCGGTGTCTCGGCCGCGACCGGGGTGACGGTGGGCGCGGCAGCGGCGGCGGACGTGGACGGAGTCTCGGTGGCGGGTACCGGATCGGCGGGCGTCGCGCCGACGCTCTGCTCCGCCGTGCGGCGCGGCTCCTGCGGGTGCGTTCCCACCGATATCGGCTGCGCGTCGGTCGAGGGCTGGACGGTCCCGATGAGCTTGCTCGGCGGTGGGGCGGTGGGCGCCGTCGCGGTCAGCCGGTCCGCTTCGTCGGGGAAGGCGGGCACGTCGGTGCCGGTCTGCGCGAACACACCCGCGTAGATGTCGTTCATCGCTCGCACGACGTCCTGGCGGGCGTGCTCGCTCGCCTTCTGTCCCTCCACGTTGCTGGTCGCCTGGGAGGGATCCAGCAATGCCCCCGCGAGATCCGGGGCGGCGGTGGGTGGCTCGGTCACCGCGGCGCGCAGCGCTTCCGCCGCGTCGCTCGCTTGCCCGAGGCGTTGCGAGACCACCGCGAACACGTCGGCCAAGTCCTGGCCGCTCTGTTCGAACACGCGCACCACCGCGTCCGCGCTCTTCGCCGCGGAGCCGCGCCAGCCGTCGGCGATGGCCGCGCGAATCTCGTTGTGCGCTTGAAAGACCGCGTCGGCGAGGTGCGCCGCCGCGTCGCTCCATGCCTGCCTGCCGCCGGAGAGTACGGCCGGGTCGAGCAGTTGCACCTTGGCGTGGATCTCGGCGTGGGTGAGGTTGTCGAACACTTCGACGTTCGGCGCGTAAGCGGGGTCGGTGCGCCGGTGGGTGGCCCGCTCACCGGCGCGCGGCATCTCACGCATGCGCGGCTCCCGTCACGTCGATCCGTTCGACCGCCTGCGCGAGCGCTTCGTCGGCCTGCTGGTAGGTGGCCGCAGCGGCGCGGAAGGTCTGGGCGAGTTCCCGTGCGGCGGTGGCGTATCGGCTCAATCGCGTGATCGCGCCGTCGGCTTTGCGCTCGAAACCGGCGCGCAGCCCGTCGCCGGAGGCGAATCCGCCGAAGCCGGGCAGCGCGGTGGCGGCGCTCAGGATGCGGATCTGCTCTTCGACCCGGTCGGCGAGCAGCTCGTACTGGCGCGCGCAGCGTTCGTGCGCGCCGTCGGCGACCAACAGGCCGTCGATCCACAGTGAGCCGTCGTCGACCGCTCGGTTCAGCGCGGCGATGTCGACACCGGGCGCGGTGACCTCCGCGGGCGGCTCTCCGCCGAACCCGTTCTCCTGTGATGGCATCTGCGCCGTCCCCCTTCCTCGTCCGAAGAGCGGTTCACGGATGTCGTGCCAACCCCACGACGACACCCTGCATCCAATCCGCGATGTCGGCAGTGACCCGCGCGTGCACCGGCTCGTGCAACAGGTCGTGCCCTGCGTCGATGTACTCGCATAAATCTACCGATTCGTGGCGGCTAGTCCAGACCCTGATCGCATCGATCGGCGCGCGCCGATCGTCCACGCCGTGCACGGCGAGCACCGGAAGCCCGCGTGGCAGTGTTGTTCCCGGCGCGCCAGGCGCACCGCCGCCCAGCGCGCGCTTCGGAACGCCCGAGAGCACCAGGCCCGCCGGCGCGTGTGCCGACAGGGCGGGCCGCAGCGGGTAGTCCCGTTCCAGCACCGTCGAATGCGTTGGCGCACCGGCCGGATCCGGCACCGCCGCGCCGAACATGCCCAGCACGGTCACCGCGCCGAGCGAATGGCCCATCAAGATCAGCGGCCGATCCGTACGAGCCAGCTCGACCAGCCGCAGCGCGTCCGCCACCAGCTCGGCCAGCGTGCCGGGCTGTTCCGGATCGCCCTCGCTCAACCCGTGCCCGGACGTGTCCAACGCCCATACCTGCGCCCCGATGGGTTGCAAGGCGCGCGCGAAGCGGTGGTAGTGCCCGCTGTGCTGGCCGATTCCGGGCAGCAGCACCACGGTGCACAGTGGGTTTTCGGTCGGCCACCGCCGATAGTGCATCCGGCCGCGCGCGCCGTCGAAAAATGGCATTCACCGATAGTGCCAAAGATCGTGTCGCGGATGGGACCACCCGATCCGGTGTCCAGAACGGCTAGGATCCGCGGCGACTCACCCCTACCCGAGCCGAGGTGCCCGCGTTGAGAATCCTCCGCCGTCCAGGCGCCTTCCTGTTGTCCGCCGCCACGGCGACCCTCACCGCGATCCTCGCGCCGGGCGCCGCCGCCGCGCCGCCGATCGGCGCCTGCGACCCCGCGGTGGTGGTCACGGCCGTTCCGGCGCCCGTGCCGGTGCTCGACTGGGCGGAGAATCTGGGTTACGACGCGCAGGGCAACCTGTGGGTCTCGCGGCTCTACCGCAACGAGGTCCAGCGTTACGACGCCGCCGGCACGCTGACCGCGACCGTCGCGGTGGAGTTCCCCGGTGCGGTCCGGCTCGGTCCCGACGGGCTGTTGTATGTCGTCTACGGGGACGCGCCGGTCAGCGTCGTCCGGCCTGGCGGCGTGGTCCGGTTCGATCCGGCGGCGGCCGTGCCGAAGCCGGAGGTCTTCGTCTCCGGCTTCACGATGCCCAACGGCGCGGCGTTCGACCCGAGCGGCAATCTCTACGTCGCGACCGTGTCCGGCGTGGTCAAGGTTCGTCCCGACGCGTCCGTCGACACCGCGTGGGGCGCGCCGCTGGCGGGACTGGCCGCCAACGGCGCGGCCGTACACGACGGTGCGCTGTACGTCACCGCCAACGGCGGCCCGCTCGGCCGGATCGTCCGCATCCCGCTCACCGCGCCCGTGTCCCGCGAGACCGTCACCGACCTGTCCTCGCGACTGCCCGGTCTCCCGGATTTCGCCGACGACCTCCTGATCGACTCGACGGGCATCCTCTACGTCACCACCCTCACCGGCCGATTGGTCCGCGTCGATACCGCTACCGGCGCCGCCTGCGCCGTCCTGGACACGCAGCCCCTCACCGCCGTTGCCGCCACTCCGGCCGGCCCGGACAAACTGATCGCCACCACCGAATCCGGCGCTCTGCTTCGCATCGACCTCGCCGGCTGAGTTCGAGCCGATTCCGCGGGAGCGGCCGGGCACACCCAGCGGCCTCGAAAGAGCGCCGGCCGAGATCCTTCGAGACTCAGATGTATTCGGCTACGACCCGGTAGGGGCAGGTTTCGCGTGGGCCGTCTTCCCGACGGCGTCCACGGATGCCAGGACCGCCGGGTCGTAGCGGCGCGGTCGCCGGGCCGCGGCGGATGTTCAGGCATCGGCACGAGGTGGCGGATGCGGGCCGATCGCGCGCCCGGCACGTTCGGCGATGGCGCGCAGGTGTGCGCTCAGTTCCGGCGGCTCGTGCACCTCGAATTCCGCTCCCAGCCCGAGCAGTCGGTGGGCCAGCCATTCCGGAGCGTCGTCCCGCAGGGTATCGATCCGGCAAGTGTCCGCACCGATCGCGACGACCTCGCCCGGCTCATCGCCCAGCCGTCCCGCGACTCGGGCGACGGGCGCGTGGATGGTCAGGCGAAGCCGGAAGGTCGGCGAACCCCAGTCGGTGCGGCCACCCGCGACGTAGGCGGCGGCGTCGGCGGCGGGAAGCGGGCGGGGCGTGAAGCGGGCGGCGGTGGGTTGCGGACGGTCGATCCGGTCGACCCGGTAGACGCGCCAGTCGGCCCGGTCGAGGTCGTAGCCGACCAGATACCAGCGACGCCGGGCGGGCACCAGGCCCACCGGTTCGGCGTTGCGCCTCGATTCCGTCCCCGCCTCGTCGCGGTAGGCGAAGCGCACCCGCTCCCGGTTGGCCACGGTCGCCGCGAGTGTGGCGAGCACTTCGGGGTCGGCGGCGGGTCCGTCGCCGGTGGGCGGGGTCAGCGCGACGGCCAGGACCCGCACTCTGCGCCGCAACTTCGTGGGCAGCACCTGCTCCACTTTGGCCAGTGCCCGCACCGCCGCCTCCTCGATCCCGGCCACCCCGGCCCCGGCGGCGGTGCGCAATCCGACCGCGATGGCGACGGCCTCGTCGTCCGCTACGAGCAACGGCGGCATCGCCGCGCCCGCCACCAAGCGGTAGCCGCCCGTCGCGCCGAGCGTGGCGGTCACCGGATAACCGAGTTCGCGCAACCGGTCGATGTCACGGCGCACCGTGCGATCGGTGACGCCGAGGCGTTCGGCCAATTCGCTGCCCGGCCATTCACGCGGTGTCTGGAGCAGTGACAGCAGGCGAAGCAGCCGGGCGGGGGTGTCGTTCACGACTTCGAGGATGCCGGAAATCTAGGACCTGGTCGGTCCTAGATTGCTCCTAACGTCGGCGTTGTACCGCAAGACCGACCGGCAAGGAGCCGACCGAATGACCGACATCCGCCCGTTCCGTATCGAGATCCCGCAGGCCGATGTGGACGACCTGCACGACCGCCTCGCTCGCACCCGCTGGACCGAACAGCTACCCGGCTCCGGCTGGGAGCGCGGCGTGCCGGTCGGCTACCTGCGCGAGCTGGCCGAGTACTGGCGGACCGGATTCGACTGGCGGGCACGGGAAGCGGCGCTGAACGAGTTCCCGCAGTTCAAGACGCGCATCGACGGGCTGGATGTGCACTTCCTGCACGTGCGCTCGCCGGAGCCGAACGCGACGCCGCTCATCCTCACCCACGGCTGGCCGAACTCGTTCGTGGAATTCACCGAGACCATCGGCCCGCTCGCCGATCCGCGGGCGCACGGGCTCGATCCGGCGCAGGCGTTCCATGTCGTGGTGCCCTCGGTCCCGGGTTTCGGCTTCTCCGAAGGGCCGCGTGAGCCCGGCATGACACCGGCGACGGTGGCCCGGATGTGGCTGACGCTGATGGATCGGCTCGGCTACCGGCGCTTCGGCGCACAGGGCGGCGACCTCGGCGCCTACGTCACGCCGGAACTCGCCGTCGCCGCACCGGACCGGGTGATCGGCGTGCACATCGACGGCGGGATCGGGATGCCGACCGAGGCGGATGTGCCCACCATGACGCCCGAGGAACGCGCCGAGTGGGACCTCATGCAGCGGTGGATGACCGGCGGCGTGAACCATCACGTCCTGCTGCACGCCGCCCCGCAGACCTTCGCCCACGCCTGGACCGATTCACCGGTGGGTCTGCTCGCCTGGCTGCTGCAGAAGTTCACCGAGTTCGCCCCGCTGGCCGACCGGGTGGAGGACGTGATCAGCCGCGACCATCTGCTGACCAACATCAGTCTGTACTGGTTCACCGACACGGTGGCGTCGTCGTCCTGGCCGATGTACAACGGCCTCGGCGACGGCGTATTCGCCTGGCCGAAGGGGCAGAAAGCGGTGCCGACCGGCACCTACGGCGGCGGCTCCGCCTTGATGCGGAGGCTGGCCGAACGCGACAACACCATCGTGCACTGGCCCGAGGGCAACACCGGCAACCACTTCATCGCGATGGAACGCCCGGACGCACACGTCGCGGACATCCGCGCGTTCTTCGCCGTCCTGGATTGAGTGTCGCTGCCGACGGGTCCGGCCCGGTGCCACTCGGGTGACGGTGAGTGGCAACGGGTTCGGTCGACCGTACGTCGGCCCGCGCTCTCCTGCCCCGCTTCCGCTCGCCCGGGAACGATGCTTGCGTTATCGAAGTGGTTGCCATAACCTTGCGGCGGGGAAGGCTGAGCAACAACCGATTTCGAATGACACAGTTCGTTTCGGTCGAGTGCCGCCGGAGTGAAGTTTTGTAATCGGGAGGGATTGTTGATCTACGGGGGGATATCGGCGACCCGGCGCGTCGGCGTCGCGGTGGTCGGACTAGGCAATGCCGGGCAGGGCCATATTGCGGCCATCGGGAATTGTCCGGAGTACTCGGTTATCGCGGGTGTCGAGCCGGACGCCGAGGTGGCGCGAGGAGCTTCGATTCCTATTCGCGACTTCACCGAAATACTCCACGACGATGCGATAGATGTCGTGGCGTTCTGCCTGCCGCCCGGTGGCAGAGCCGAACTGGTCGCTCGCGCATTGCACTGCGGTAAGCACGTCGTGGTCGAGAAGCCGCCGGCGCGGACCGTTTCCGAATTGGACGATCTCACCTCGGCGGCGCGAGCCGCCGAGCGGTTCGCAGTCGTCATGTTCCAGCATCGTTTGTGCTTGCCCGACCGGCTGACCGCACTCGATCCATCCGCACTGGCACACCATTTCTCGGGTGCCACAGGCAGCCTTGTCGTCTCCCGCAGGCGCACCGATACCTATTACGGGCAGGGATGGCGATCGCGTGCGGCCGTGGCGATGGGTGGCGTCACCGCCCACCTCGGTGTGCACTATCTGGATCTGGCGTGCCAAGTCCTGGGTCCGATCGCCGAGACCGAAGTGCTGTCCCGGGTAGAGGCGGCGCCCGGTGTCGACAGCGAGTTGGTCGGGCACGTTCGTTTCGTCTCCGGAGCGGCTATGAATATGGCTGTCACCAGCCGCTCCGAACATCGGTGCGAGCACCTTGCCATCTTCGGTTCGAAGGACCGGCTGGAAATCCGGGATGGCGCTTGTACCGGCGAATTCGACGGAGAGACGATCACTCATGCTGCGCGTCCGGCGGTCGAACTGCGAGCCGAGGTCTATCGTCGCTTGGCGATAGCTGTGCGAACCGGTAGCGACCCGGGGGTTATCGCCTTGGCACGCAGCCGGTTCGTCACCGATGCGCTGGTTCGGCTGTCGGGTGCCGCCGCGATTCCGGCAGGGGTCGACCGCGCATGGTGAGGGTCGAGCAGAGCGTCACAAGACAATGTCGCGTCCAAGGGATGGGTACCGGACTGAGTTCCGGCACCTTGCCCGGAAGTTCGGCAGCCGAACTCGCCGCACTGACTTCGGCTGCCGGAGGGGCGGGCGTTGACCTGCGGGCGGGCAAAGGGCACGGCTGGGAGCGCCACGGCATCGACGAAGGTATCGCGGCTGTACTCGGCGCCGGGCTGTCGATCTATTTCCTTGGATCGGGGCTACAGCTCGGCGAGCGGGCATCGCGTTTCCACTCGATCCGGCCGGCGATCGCGGTGCCGATCAAAGTGTTCTGTGTAGCGGAACCGGATCAGGCACTCGTCGACGCGCAGTGTTGCGCGGCGGTCGAGCAGGGGATCGAGTTGCTGGTCGAGACGCACCATGGCGGACCCGATGTAGTGCGGTTGACGGCGCTGGCCGAACGCACCGGAATCGGTGTGGTGCTCGACCTGCTCGGTCTCGCGCGGATCGGCGGCGCAAGCCGGACCCAGCTGCGCGACCTGGCCCCGCACGTCCGGGCTGTGCAGGTGAAGGGTTTCGAACCGCCCGAGAACGGTTGGCGGCATCGTCCCCTCGAATCGTCGGACCTGGATCAGGTCCGGCAGATAGTGGATGACGGTGCGCCGGTGCGTGCGATAACTGTGGAGTCCCGTGCGGGTACACCCCGGCAGGACTTGGCCGTCGTCCTGCAGCTTCGCGCGGAGGTGCTTCGATGAAGCTTGCGGTGATCGGTGATGAAATCGCGCAAGATATCGAGGTGGTTGCCGAGGTGGCGGCTGCCTCGGGAGCGGTTGGAGTCGAGATCCGGTCGGTGGCCGACCGCGCGCCGGGCATGCTCACGAGGTCCCGGCTGCAGCGGATCGGGAACGTACTCGATGCCAAGGGCCTCACGGTGGCGGGTTATGCCCCGCCTGCGTTCAAATGCCCGCTACCGCGCACCGACGAGGAATACGCCGCGGTTGCCGATGAACTGCGGAAGTTCACCGAGCAAGCTGCCGTACTCGGCGCGCCACACGTACGGATATTCACCTTCTGGCGAGATGGCGAGCCCGATCCCGTCGGGGCCGCGCGCGCCGCCGACCGTGTCCTGGCCGAGCTGCGATCCGATATACCTTTCGTCGTCGAGACGGGCACCCGAACCAACACACCGACCATGCGCCACGTGCTCGAGTTCCTCGAGGCGTTGAGCTTCCCGGGCCTCGGAATCCTGTGGGACCCGGGAAATACGGTGTTCAGTGGGTGGGACCCGGCGCCTTTCCCGGATGACTATGCGGCGGGCAGAACACTGATTCGTCATGTGCACGTGAAGGATCCGGCCGGCACGAACGGCTATGTGCGGATCGGGTCGGGCGATTTGCCCTGGCCCGCGATCTTGCAGCGCCTCGCGGAAGACGAATACACGGGTTATCTCAGTTTGGAGACGCATTGGCGTATCGGCCGTGTGCTGTCCGCGCAGGAACGTGACACCCCCTGGGGAGAGGGCTTTTCCCGCGGCGGTCGGACCGCGAGCGTCGAATGCCTCGGCATCCTTCGAGCGATGCTGGATGAGATCGCGAAGGTGGGGCCGCCGTCATGAGCGATGAGCCTCCCGTCATCGTGCTCGGCGCCCAGCGATCCGGCACTACGGCACTCGCCTCGGTGCTGGATATCGCGTTCGAAAAGGTCGGTGGCATATTCACCGTCAACGGCAAGCTGCCCTACATCTTGCACCGTTGGGTGACGGCCGCGGATCTGCGAGCGCGTCATCTTCGAGTCGATGAGATGATCTGGGCGTTGCGTCGCAAGGCGCCGTTCGGATTACACAGCGAAAGATGGCTGGCGACAACGGAAACCGTCTTGCGCGATGCCGCCGTAGCGGTAAGCGCCGGGGAAGTCGCCGATCCGGTACAACTGCGGCGCGACGTGCTCGCCGGAGCGTATGCCGGCGCCACCCGGTTCGGTGACAAATACAACGAGTATCTGCTCGAACTCGACGTACTCGCGGAGAGCCTGCCGGATGCGCACTGGGTGCTCCTGATCCGAAATCCGGAAGCGGTGGCTCGGTCGACACTGCGATGGGCCGGGGATCGTCCATGGCGGCCCCCGGACCGAGGGGCGGCCCTGGCGAAGTGGGTGGCATGGCATGAACCATGGCTGGCCCATCCGCGTACCACGGACCAGCGATTGTGCACGGTCGTCGAATACGGTCAGCTCTGCGCGGGAGGTGGACTGTCACGACTCGGCTCCCGGCTCGATGTTGATCTGGCTCCGTACCGCGAGCTGCTCACCGAGTCTCCGGCACCGACCGACGCCGCACTCCCGACTCGGGTGCGCGACACGTGGACCCGGTTGCTCGGACAAGCAGGATTGTGACACGAAAGGCTGGACGCATGTCAGTTCTCCCGTACGACTCCGTGGCGACGTCGACCGATTTCCACCTCGGTCTACACCACGTCCAGCTGGCGATCCCGCCGGGTAGTGAGCCGGAATGCCGGCGATTCTACGTCGACATACTCGGGTTGCGGGAGGTGCGGAAGCCTCCCGTGCTCGCGGCTCGCGGCGGCTTATGGGTTCGTGGCGACGGACTCGAGATCCACCTCGGTGTCGAACAGGATTTCCGTCCTGCGCGCAAGGCCCATCCGGGCATTCTCGTGGGGCAACTCGACGAGTTGGCTAGGAGACTGACCGAATCGGATGTCGAACTCTCGTGGGACGAAGAATTCCCGGGATTTCGTCGATTCTACGCATTCGACTGTGTGGGAAATCGGCTCGAATTCATGTCTCCGTTGCATGATTCGGCACCGGAAAATGAAATAGACGCGGGCAGTTGACAAACGGCATCATAATGGTGCAAGATTTATTCGGTAGCGATTACCGGGTCACGTAGACCGAAGTGTCGCAATGGATCGGTAAGGAACTGCGCTGATCGCTGTTACCGATCGGGTCGGGGATTTACATTTGGCAGAAGGGGAGTCTGCTGTGCTCGAATTACGCGATGTAGTTCATGTTTTCGAAAGCGGGGGGAATGAGCGGCTGCTGCTGCGCGGCGCGACGCTCGTGGTAGAACAGCCCGATAAAGCGATGTTGTGCGGTCTCGGTTCCACCGAACGCCGTGCTCTCGCTCAATTGCTCAGCGGTCGCACGTTACCTCGATACGGATCCGTGCGCAGCGACGCCGACGTCGTCGTCCTCGATTTGGGCGACGCTCACGAACCCGATATCGAGTCCTATGCGTCAGGTGAATTGGCCGACCGCGCGGTTGTGCTGCTGACGGGGGCGCCTCCGGTGGCAAGGACCGGCCTGCGGGTTTTCGGGCTGCACGGCGGCGAGTTCGTCCCGGCGACCGCGCCCGCACCTTTCGCGATCACCATGGTCGAGATCGATGAACTGCGCTCCCGTGTCGAGGGCGAGTTGGTACAAGCCGGCCTTCCTGCGCGGCAGGCGAAAACCGTGGCCCGTGTGCTGGTCGATGCCGACGCTCGCGGACATGCCTCGCATGGTGTCAGCCTTCTGCCGACATATCTGCGACGGATCGCTGCCGGTGGGATCTCGTCGGACGCGGAGCCGGTGGTCACCGACACGGCGCAGGCGATGATCTCGATAGACGCCTGCGGTGGCCCAGGGCAGGTCGCGGCGGAGTCGGCGGCCCGTTTGTGCGCCGACCGCGCCGCCGAGCAGGGATTGGCGGCGGTCGCCGTCCACGACAACAACCACGTCGGAATGCTGGCGGCGTACCGGGATCCGTTCCAAGAGCGTCAGGTTGTCGGCCTGCTGCTGAATATCTCGGGGCCTGCGGTCGCTGCCCCTGGCGCGCAACGTCCGACTCTCGGCAGCAACGCGCTATGCCTGGTCACCCCGGGGCCGGTCGGTGGCGAACCGTTCTGCATCGATCTCGCGACCGGAGTGGTGGCCGCGGGCAAGATCCGTGATGCGCTCAATCGTGGAGTGCCGGTCACCGAAGGGTGGCTCCAAGACCAGGCTGGTCGGCCCACTCGGGATCCGGCGCAGCTGGACGCGGGTGGTTCGATCCCGCTGTTCGGCGGATACAAAGGTCTGTGCGTCACCCTGATCGTCGAAATTCTCGCGGGAGCACTGGCCGGTGGTCTGGTGAGTCCGCAAGTCAGCAAACAGCGCAAGCAGCCCGGTGCGGTCATGCGGTGCTCCCAGTTGTTCGTAGGGTTCGCGGTGGGGAGCTTCGCCGCCACCGATGAGCGCCCGACCGTCCCCGCACTGGTGCAGGTGCTGCGCCAGGCCGTACTCGATGGTTACGGCTCGCCGCCCACCGAGCCGTGGTTCCCGGACCAGGCCGAGCGCAGGCACACCGAACTGGCGCACTCCGCGGGTGTCCCGGTGCCGACAACGGTCATCGACGAACTGGGTTGGGCGCGGCGATGACGGTCACGTATGCCGACCCGCGGGTAGGTTCGGCGTCGGGATGGCCGCTGGTGTTGTACTTCCACCACGTATGTTCCGATATGACGCATTACACCGCTGTGACTCCTGGTGCCTTTCGTCGGGGATTGGATCTCGTTCTGTCGGAGTTCGGTCCGGCGCTCGACCCGGGAACGGTGCGGGCCGGCTTCGTCCCGCCCGACCGGCCGTCGGTGCTGATCACCTTCGATGACGGATACCGGGACAACTGGGAGATCGCCGCACCGATTCTGGCCGAATTCGACGTTCGCATCGCTCTTTTCTGCATCACCGACGCACTGACAATCGGTGCATCGTCCGGATCGGGTGCCGAATTCATGAGCTGGCGGCAGGCGATGGAAATGCGTGCCGCGGGTCATCTCTTGGCTGCGCACACCCGTACCCATCCGAAGCTCACCGAACTGGATGCGCCGGGTGTCCGGCGGGAAATCCTCGGCTCGTTGTCGGCGCTGGCCGAGCGCACCGGACGGTCGACAACGCTGTTCGCGTATCCCTACGGCCTGGTACCGGCAGGCGCGGTGCTCGGTTCCGACGTCCTCGGCTTCAGCACGATCAAAGTCGAGCCCACGCCATGGGATTCGGCGCCGCATCGGATCCGTCGGACCTACTTGCCGACACACGATCCCGACTCCTGGCCTGCCTTGGTTCGAGAATGGAAACGGCAGTGGTACGTATCTCAGTGATTATCCCGACCCGGAATCGGCCAGATGACCTGCGGCGCTGCTTGGCGGGCCTGACGGAATGCGTGCAGCGTCTCGGCTCGACGCCGGGCACGACGTTCCACGAACTCGTCGTCGTAGACGACGCGTCTACACGACCCGACGCATTGTCACCCGTCTACGCGAGCGATCTGCCCAAAGTCGTGCTGTACAACCGCGAACGGATGGGCGCGGGCAGCAGCAGGGCACGCGCTGTTTCAGCCGCTTCCGGTGACGTCCTGGCATTCCTGGACGACGATGCTGTTCCGCGCGGAGACTGGCTCACCGTGGCCGGGTCGGTCACCGAGCAGCGACCAGCGATCAGTGGCCGAGTGCTGCGGTTGGACAAGGGATTGGTCTCTTCCGCCCGGCAAGCACGCTACGACGAGCGATATCGTTCATTGTCCGCGGGAGATTCGATCAGCTTCTTCGCCGGTGGCAACAGCGCGATCCTGACGTCTGCCTTCCGCTCCGTGGGCGGGTTCTCGCGCAGTGGTGTCGGCGGAGACAACAGCCTCGCCGAAGCACTCGCAGGCAGCGGCAGACCTGCGCAGTTCGAGCCCGAGTTGGTGATCGCGCATCGAAACGGCAAGGGAGTGCGACGCGCGGTGCTGGACTCGTGGTCCAGCGGACGTGATCACCCGCAGCCGCTCGCGTTTCCGACGGCGATTCAGTTGGTGCGCGCGAGCGGGGTCGGTAGCTCGTGCACAGTGCGCGGATTCAATCGCGTGTTGAGCATCGTGCACGCAGCGGGACGAATGGATAGGCGGAAAGGGAGTTCGCGTCGGTCCGGCGGCGCGACCTCGCCGGGATTCGCGCCGCAGCGAAAGTGTGTACCGGACTGTCCGGATATCGAAGCTGTGGTGATGAATCGATGAACACGCATATTCTCCCAGCTGCCCGTCGGACCACGGCAGGAACAGGGCTCGCATTCGCTGCGTCCACAGCTGCCGAGATCGGAGTAATCGGGCTCGGCTACGTGGGTTTGCCTCAGGCGCTGGCCTTCGCGGAAGCCGGTCATCCGGTGTGCGGTATCGACACGGATCCGGCGGTGTGCTCGCTGCTCCGTTCCGGCCGCAGCCCCGTGGACACCGTCGCGGACGAGCGAGTCTCCGGTACAGCCGAATTGTTCTGCGTGACATCGGATGCCACCGATCTGCGCTCCTGTGACGCCGTGCTGATCTGCGTGCCGACGCCGCTCGGGCCGGACCGCAGGCCCGATCTCGGCCCGCTGATCTCGGCGGCCACGACCGTGGCCGAGAATCTGCAGCCGGGGCAGTTGATCGTGGTCGAATCTACGGTTCACCCGGGGGCCACCGGCGGTGTGGTGCGCCCGCTGCTGGAGAGCGGCGGATTATCTGCGGGGCAGGATTTTCACCTCGCATTCGCCCCCGAGCGGATCGACCCCGGCAACCGGAGCTATACCACCGCGAACACCCCGAGAGTGATAGGAGGTTTGACGGCCGAGTGTGCCCGTAAGGCGGTCGACCTCTATGGACGAGTCGTCACCACGATCCACGTGGCGCCTGGTCTCGAGGAGGCCGAAGCGGCGAAAATCCTCGAGAACACTTATCGGCAGGTCAATCTCGCCTTGGTGCACGAGTTCGCGGCCTACTGTGCCACCGCTGGAATAGACGCGGGCGCCGCTATCACCGCCGCGGCTACCAAGCCTTTCGGTTTCCACGCCTTCTATCCGGGGGCGGGGGTCGGTGGTCACTGCATCCCGGTCGATCCGATGTACCTGGCTGTGGCCGCACGTGACGCCGGCTCGCCGATGACCTTGGTGGAGCGTGCACAAGAGATCAACGACGAGCGTCCGCGGCACGTGGTCGAGCGGACCGCTCAGCTGCTGGCAGGGCGCGGCGCGCAGTTGTCCGGCGCACGAGTCCTCGTGCTCGGTCTCACCTACAAACCGAATGTGGTCGACGTTCGGAACACTCCCGCGGTCGGACTCGTGCGTGAGCTGGCCAGGGCAGGAGCGGTCGTGTCGATTCATGACCCGTTCCTCGCAGAACTTGTCGTCGATGACGTGGCCTTGCGTGTCGAACCCGACGTGCAATCCGCGATCGCGACGGCAGATCTCGTGCTGCTGGCTCAGCGGCACGAGCGATACGACTCGGCGTTATTGCGGCAGGCTCGCCTGCTACAGATCGCCGACGTTCGATACGAGGGGAGGTGACAAGCATGGACATCGTGACCGAGGAAGCCACCGCCTGATCGCTTGATTCAGGACTGTGAAGGGCGTTGGG
>NZ_JBHVDM010000065.1:0-39095 GCF_042802775.1 Nocardia sp. NPDC057455
GGCGACGAAGCAGCAAGCGGCGGTCGCTCGGACGCGAGCCACAAGAGGGCCGCGAACACCCAGCGCCGCAGGCGCTGCAAATTCAACACAGTAGGATTGCCAGGTGTCTCCGGCCGATCGTGCGAACAGTCGACGCCGCCAGCCTCGGCGCCGCGGTTCGGCCGCCAATGCCGCCAAGCCGCGGATGCGCACGGTGCGCGAGACCTCGGCGGGCGGACTCGTCGTCGACGGCTTGGACGGTCCTCGGGAGTCGCGCAGTGCGGCCCTCATCGGACGCACCGATCGCCGCGGGCGGTTACTGTGGTCGCTGCCGAAGGGACATATCGAAGAAGGTGAGACCGCCGAGCAGACCGCGATCCGCGAGGTCGCCGAGGAGACCGGCATCAACGGTGTCGTGGTCGCCGAACTCGGCAGTATCGATTACTGGTTCGTGACCGACGGTCGGCGGGTACACAAAACGGTGCATCATTATCTGCTGCGTTCGGTCGGTGGTGAACTGTCCGACGCCGACGTGGAAGTGACCCAGGTCGCCTGGGTCCCGTTGAGTGAATTGAATTCTCGGCTGGCCTACGCCGACGAGCGGCGGCTGGCGGAGATGGCGAACAAGCTGATCGACCGGATGGAGACCGGCAAGCGATGACGCGTGGACTGTTCCGGATCTTCGTGGCGGTCCTGACCATCCTCGGCCCGGTGACGACGCTGCCACTGTTCGATTCCGCGTCGGCCGCAGCGCAACCTACCGGGTCGGGCACCTCGACGAATCCCAAATTCCTGAAGCTGTCCCTCGATTCGGTGACGCCGACCACAGTGACCACCGGCAGCGATTCCGTGCTCACGGTCTCGGGCACGGTCACGAATATCGGCGACCGTGTGGTGGACGACGTCAGCATCCGTGTCCAGCGGGCGGCGGCGATCACCGCGCCGGCCGGGCTGCGCGCCACTCTGCGCCTCGACGAGGCCAATTACGACGTGTACGGCGACTTCGAGGATGTCGCGCAGCGGCTGAATCCGGGGCAGCGCAAACAGTTCACACTGAGCATCCCGTTGCGCTCCGAGAGCGGCGCCACATCGCTCGGCATCACCGAACCGGGCGTCTACCCGCTGCTGCTGAACGTGAACGGCGAACCGGCGTATGGCACGCAGGCCAGGCTCGACGACGCCAGGTTCCTGCTCCCGGTGCTCGGCGTGCCGCCCGTCACGGGTGAGCAGGCGCCGTCGGTGACCGCGCCCACCGACGCCCCGGTGGCCACGACGCTGCTGTGGCCGCTGGCCGACCGGCCGAGGCAGGTCGGTGGACGTCCGGGCAGCGTGGACGGCAAGGTGGAACTCACCGACGACGAACTGGCCGCTTCGCTCGGCAAGGGCGGCCGTCTCGATCAACTGCTGGCCGCGCTGGAGGGGACGCTGAGCCCCGGCGCAGGCCGCAACGCCGATCTGGCTTCGGCCGTGTGCCTTGCCGTCGATCCCGACCTTCTGCTCACGGTGCGCGCGATGACCAGGGGTTATCGCGTGCTGGCCAGCCCGTCCGATCCCGACGGGGCGACCAGGGCGGGCGCGGGCGCCGAACAGGCCCAGACCTGGCTGGACCGGCTGCGCACGCTGGCGGGGTCGATGTGCACCGTGGCGCTGCCCTTCGCGCAGGTCGATCTCACCGCGCTGGCCTCGGTCAACGATCCGGCGCTGTCCGCGCGCGCGATCGGCGAACCGGGCGAGATCATCGACTCCATCCTGTCCACCCGATCGGTGCGCGGGGTCAGCCTGCCGGATTCCGGCAGCATCGACGAGGGCGCGGGGCGCCTGTTGCGCAGCCACGGTTTCAGCACCGCGGTGCTCGCCTCGACGGCGGCCGTTCCACAGGACAGCGTGGACTGGGCGCAGTCGAGCAGTGAAAGCGGCCGGACCACAGCCGGTGTGAGCGATGCGGGATCCACGGCGGACCCGGTGAGCCCGGACGTGGTGCGACTGCCCGAGATCACCGCGATCCCGCCGACCGCATCGGTGCAGGCACCCCAGGTGACGGGCAGCCCGGCGCCGCCCGCCGCGGGTTCACCCGCTCCCGCCGCCGACCCGGCACTGCACGCGGTGACGTTCGACATCTGGTCCGCGACGGCGCTCGCCGCGGTGGGCTCGAATCCGCCCACCCCGCCCTTCACGCCGTCCCGGGTCCGCTACGACGTCACCAACGACTCGCGCGCCGCACGCTTGCAGGACGCTCTCGGGGCGATCTCGTGGAGCGCGCTGCACCCGGAGGCGAACCGATCGCGTTCGCTGATGCTCGTTCCGCCACAGCAGTGGGGTGCGAACCGGGAGGAGGCGACCGCACTGCTGCGCCAAGTCGACCAGTTGCTGCGCGGCAATCTCGCCACCGCGCGTCCGTTCCACGATCTGGTGGCGCTGCCGCCTGACCCGCAGCCCTACGCGCTGGACTATCTGTCGCAGGCGGCGCAGGACGCGGTGCCGGACCGGTTCCTGCCGCCCGTGCGCGAGCAGAGCCGTCGAATCACCGAGATGATGCGCGCACTGGTCGACGTACCGGAGGCCGAACCGACGCCGCACGACTTCCTGACACCGCTGCGCGACGATCTGCTGCGGGTGCTCAGCCTCTCCGATCGGCGTGCCGACGATGCCGCGCCGCCGGACACGTTCGCCCAGCGGCGGCTGGACCAGAACACGCGGACGATGGACAAGCTCTATCGCTCGGTCACCGTGCTTCCGCCGGGCGGCGTGTACACGCTCGCGTCCGAGCAGAGCCCCCTGCTGTTGGTCGCGCGCAACGATCTCCCGGTGGCCATTCGGGTGCGCTTCCGGATCGAGGCGCCGGCCGAGACGGAGATCACCGACCCCGGCGAACAGCAGCTCCCGGCGAACGGGTCGCGCTCGTTCCAGGTCCCGACCGAGGTGAGCGACAGCCGGAACCTGGTCATTCCGATCTCGCTCACCACGCCGGAGGGCGTCGCGCTCGGCAATCCCACCCAGGTCTCGGTGCGTTCGAATGCCTACGGCAAGGCGTTGGCGATAATTACGGGATGCGCCGCACTCCTGCTGCTCCTGCTGGCCGGCCGCCGTTTGTGGCGCCGGTTCCGCGGGCAGCCGGATCCGGCCGACGAGGGTTTCGATCCGGGCACCAGGCGCCGGGTCAACCGGTATCGGCGGGCGCGCCGGCGCGTATTGCGGGCGCAGGAACAAGAACAGGAGCAGCTGCAGGAGACGCGGTGAGGGATCCTGCTTCGATCGAGTCACGGAAACCGCTGCTACCTGCGTTGATGTGGTGCAGTGCGGTGCCGTGTGGCACGGTGGAGGACAATCACGGTGTTCCCGAGCCGGTCCGGTCCGGGCGGGGAGCACTGACACAATGTTCGCCGACCACGGCGAACCTTTGCGGCGAGCCGCGGCTCACCGCACCGATGGGGGTGCGGATATCCCGGCTGGTACAGGAGGCATGATGAGCGACGATGACATATCGGCTCATCGCCCTCGACCAAACGACCAGCTCGACGGGCCGCCGGTGCGCCGAGCGCCGGTCGCGCCGTGGGAACGCAGCCCGGCTCCGGGCGAAGCCGACCATCCCGGCGTGAACGCCGGCCCGCACAACGACGAGCAGGCACCGCTGGTGCCACGGATCAGTCGTCCTCCGGCGGCACCGCAGCCGCGGCCGGGTCAGCGCATGCCCCCGCCGCCACCACCCGGCGCACAGCCGAGGCCACCCGTGCCGCCGCCGCCGCGTCCTGGCCCCGTGCCGAACCCGAACCCACGGCAGTATCCCGCTGCGCCGCCGCCGGCCGGTCCGGGACAACCGCGACCGGTTCCGCCCGGTCCGGCTCGTCCGGGACCTGCGCCTTCCGGCCCTCCCGGCGGCGCCCCTCGGCAGGCGCCACTCGCCCCACCACGTGCGCCGCAGTCCGGCGCGATTCCGGCCGCGCCGCGTCCACCTCGGTCCGGCGCGATTCCGGCGGTGCCCCGTCCTCCACAGTCGGGTCCGATCCCGGCCGCGCCGCGTCCACCCCGCTCCGGGCCGATCCCGGTCGCCACGCCGGAATCCGATCGCGTACCGCCGCCGCGCTACGCTCCGCCGCCGCCGCAGCAGTACCCGCCACCACCGCGGCAACGGCCCGCCGCCCCGGTCCGGCACGAGCCCGCGGAACCGGATCGCCCGAGGACCAGGGAGTGGCCCGCGGCCACCGCCACCGCGGAACCGCCGAAGGCAGACGATTCGAAGCAGAGTGCGAGTTCCCGGCTCCTCAGTGACTCGGGATCGATCGCGTTCGCGACCCTGATCAGCAGGATCACCGGATTCGGTAAGCAACTGCTGCTGCTGACGGTGCTCGGCCCGGCCATCGCCAGCGCGTTCACCGTCGCCAGCCAGATTCCGAACATGATCGCGGAACTGGTGCTCGGCGCGGTGCTCACGGCGATCGTGGTGCCCACGTTGGTGCGCGCGGAGCAGGAGGATCCGGATCGCGGTGCGGCGTTCGTGCGGCGCCTGGTGACCGCGGCTTTCGTGGTCCTGGCCACCGCCGCGTTGTTGGCGACGGCCGCGGCGCCGGTGCTGACCACCCATGTCTTCCTGTCCGACGACGGCAAGGTCAACACCGCGCTCACCACCGCACTGGCTTTCCTGCTGTTGCCCGCGATCCTGTTCTACGGCATGTCGGCGCTGCTCACGGCGATCCTGAACACCCGGCAGATGTTCAAGCCCGGCGCTTGGGCGCCGGTGCTGAACAACGTTGTCGTGCTCACCGTGCTCGGCTTGTACGTCCTGATGCCCGGCGAGATCACGCTGGATCCGGTCCGCATGAGCGACCCGAAGCTGCTGGTGCTCGGCGTCGGCGTCACTGTCGGGGTCGTGGTGCAGGCGGTCAGCCTCCTTCCGGCCATCCGCAGGGCGGGCATCGACCTGCGCCCGCTGTGGGGGGTCGACGCTCGCCTCAAGCAGTTCGGCGGCATGGGCGCGGCGATCATCCTGTACGTGCTGATCAGCCAGGCGGGCTTCGTCTTCGCCACGCGGATTTCGTCGCATGCCGACGCGGCGGGCCCGGCGATCTACAACAACGCGTGGCTGCTGCTGCAATTGCCGTACGGCGTGCTCGGTGTCACGGTGCTCACCGCGATCATGCCGCGGCTGAGCCGCAATGCGGCCGCCGACGACACGCCCGCGGTGGTCGACGATCTCTCCGCCGCCACCCGGTTGACCATGATCGCGCTGGTCCCGGTGGTCACCTTCCTCACGCTGGCCGGTCCCCAGGTCGGGCAAGCGCTCTACGGCTACGGCAACTTCGGATCGGACGCCGAACGGCTCGGCCTCGCGGTCAGCTGGTCGGCGTTCGCGCTGATCCCGTACTCGCTGGTGCTGATCCACTTGCGGGTGTTCTACGCCAGGGAGCAGGCGTGGATTCCGACCTGGATCATCCTCGGCATCACCGCCGCCAAGATCGTCTTCTCCGCGCTGGCTCCGGTGATCACCGACGCGGAGCACGTGGTGATCGCGCTCGGCGTCGCGAACGGCCTCGGGTTCACGGTCGGCGCCGTGGTGGGCGGCTGGCTGCTGCACCGCAGCCTCGGTGATCTTCGGATGGCCAATGTCGGCCGCACAGTGACCCGTGTCGTGCTTGCGTCACTCGCGGGCGGCGCGGTGATGTGGATCGTGGACCGGGTACTCGGCCTGGATCGATTGACCGCGTCCTTCCACGGCCCGGGCTCGCTGATCCGGGTGGCGATCACGGCGATCGTCATGTTCGCGGTGGCCTTCGGCCTGATGCGACTCGCCGGAATCCCGGAGATCGTGGCCATCACCGTGGCCATCTCGCGGCGCCTCGGCTGGACCCCGCCTGCACCGGATCTCGACCTGGAGAGCCCGGTCGAAGATCCTTATGTCACGCAGGTACTGCGCAGGCCCGACCCCTACTTGGCGTACCCGCGGTTCGATCCGTACATGGATGCCCAGACCATGGTGCTGCCGGTAATCAGACCCGATGCCGTTGACCGCACCGGCATGGGTGAGTTCCCGTACCCTGTTCGGCAGAGAAGCACAAGTGGCGAATTCGCCGGAACCTCGACATATCAGGGCGAAGGAGGACCGAGGGTGAGCGACGACGCGGTGGGCGGCGTCCCAGCCGCCGATTCTTCTGCGACCACGCCCGGCGGACTGTCCACCGATGTTCCGCCGACCGCGGGGGAGCCGTTGGATCCCGCGTACGCGAACAAGGAGTCGGGGACGGCTCCGCCGGACGCGGCGAGACCGCAGGAGAATCAGCTGCCGCCACGGGATCCGATGTACGACACCGGGATGATCCCGGTCGGCTCGCCGGAGATGCCGCCGATGGGTGGCGAGAACTTGGGCGCACGGCGGATTCCGCGCGGTCCCAAGCTCATTCCGGGAGCTTCGGTGGCCGGCGGGCGTTATCGTCTGCTGGCCGGCCACGGCGGTGCCCGCGGCTTGAAGTTCTGGCAGGCGCTGGATATCAAACTCGATCGCGAGGTCGCACTGACCTTCGTCGACGCCGATCAGAAGGCGACGGAGAACTCCGGCCAGGACGGCCCCCAGGCGATCCTGTCCCGGACGCTGCGCCTCGGCCGGATCAACTCGCCGGGTCTCGCCCGCGTTCTGGACGTCGTACGCGGCAGTTCCGGCGGCATCGTGGTGGCGGAGTGGACACCGGGCCGCTCGCTGCGCGAGATGGCCGAGACGGTCCCGTCGCCGATCGGTGCGGCGCGCGCGATCCGCGCCCTCGCCTCGGCGGCCGAGCTGGCCCACCGCGGCGGTGGCTCGTTGTCCATCGACCATCCCGACCGGGTGCGCATCAGCGCCTCGGGCGATGCGGTGCTGGCCTTCCCCGGCACCCTCTCCGACTCCGACGCGCAGTCCGACGTGCGCGGTCTCGGCGCCATGCTGTACGCGCTGATCACCGCCCGCTGGCCGATTCGCTCGGGCGGTGTCAGCGGATCCGCCGCGACCGTCGGCGGACTCCGGTTCGCCGACTTCGGCCCGGATGGCACTCCGGTGGAGCCGCGCCAGATCCGTCCCGAGGTGCCGTTCGAGATCTCCGCGGTCGCCGTGCGCTCGCTGGAGTCGAACAAGGGCGTGCGGACGGCGGCGACGGTCCAGCATGTGCTGGAGCAGGCGTCGGTGGTCGATCAGAAGACCGATTTCATCCCGGTGCTCCGGCTCGGCCAACGCGCGCCCGCGAACATGGACGACTCGCTCGCCGATCCGGAACTGCTCGCGGCAGAACGTGAACGCTCGCAGCGGATGATGTGGATCATGGTCGGCCTCGGCATCCTCGCCGCGCTGGTGGTCGGCGTCGTCATCTGGTGGATGGTCAGTTTCTTCGCGCCGAGCGCGTCGGAGGCGCCGCTGAACGAGCAGCGCAATATCGGCCTGACCACGAACAACCAGCCGGCTCCGACGCCCGCGGCCGCGGGCCCGAATCTCACCGCGACCGGTGCTCCGGTCCCGGTGACCGGGGTGTCGGTGTTCTCGCCGGAGGGCACCGCCGACGGCGTGGCCAATGTGCAGGCGGTGCTGGACAACGATCCGGGCACGCAGTGGCGCACCGATCAGTACTTCCAGCAGTTCCCTGCGCTCAAGAAGGGGGTCGGGCTGCTGGCGACGCTGCCCGCCCCCGCCAAGCTCACGAATGTCTCGATCAACTCGCCCAGCGCGGGCACGTCGGTGGAGATCCGCACCTCTCCCACCGGCTCGCCGACGCTGGATCAGACCCAGCTGATCGGTTCCGCCCGGCTGGACGACGGCGTCACCGACATCCCGGTGCGCGCCGACCAGGCCGCCCGCTACGTTCTCGTCTGGATCACCGGACTGGGGAATTCCGGAGGACAGTTCCAGACCGCTATCGCCGACATCCGTTTCGACGCCGCGCCGTAGAGCGCGGCTCCGCTTCCACCGCACATTCCTTCGTGCGGGCCACTCGTAGCGCACGGTTGATCGTCGCGCATTCCTCCGTATTCCGATCGCTCACTTGGTTGCTGCCAAAACGTTACGGGCGATATGATCTTGGAGCGCTCTCAGCAGGGGAGCTTCCCGGGTACCGGCGTTTCGGTCCTGGATGCTGCGAGATCTCGGTGATGGTCAACGATGCCGTTGCCGCCGTGAGGGCCGTCCAAGGGGTTGGCATTGTCGTCCGAAGTGAACGAGGAGCTCGGCAGGGGGGCGTCGCGGCCGGTGATGTGTCACGAGCGTTCCTTCGTCCTCGGTGAGAGCACCGATGTGGAGTTGTTGCGGGCGCATGTGAATGGTCAGCGGCATGCGTTCGCCGAGTTACTGCGCAGGCACAACGATCATCTGTGGCAGACGGCGTTGCGTACTTCGTATACGCGTGAGGACGCGGCTGATTCGTTGCAGGATGCGTTGTTGTCGGCGCATCGCACCGCCGGGGCGTTTCGTGCGGAGGCGGAAGTGCGTAGCTGGTTGCATGCGATCGTGGTGAACGCGTGCCTGGATCGGATCCGTCGCAACAAGACCAGGCGCGCGTTGTCGTTGTCGCCGGAGACGATGCCCGAGCCCAGAAACGAGCGCGACGAGATGGCGGCGGTGGAGATGTCGATGGTCATCGATCGTGCGTTGTTCTCGTTGCCGCCGGAGCAGCGGACCGCGTTGGTCGCGGTGGATGTGGAGGGGTATAGCGTGGCCGAGGCGGCCGCGTTGCTCGGTGTGCCCGAGGGAACGATCAAGAGCCGGTGCGCTCGCGCGCGGCAGCGATTGAAAGAGCGATTGGATTATCTGCGTGATCCGGGGAACCGGAGGTAGTTGGGATGCGTCATTAATAGTGACGAACCACTGAACGATTCAGAGGCAGGTCCCGTCGGCGAGGGGATCCCCGCGATGTCAGATGCGAACAACGGAGGTGCGATGGCTACCCGGTCCGTGCCGCAGCCCCCGTTCACGCCCGAATTGCTGGCCGACCTGCATGCCGACAACATGACATCAGCGCAGCGCGAGCAGTTGTGGCCCGCGGTCTCGCGCGACCCGGAGGCAGTGCGGTACCTGCACGCGTTGGATAAGGTCACCACCGAGTTGCGTGCTCTCGGCCGGGATGAGCGCATCGTTCATTCGATGCCGCAGGACGTGGCGGCACGGCTCGCTCTGTTCGTCGACGAACTGGAACCACCCGAGGACGCTCCTGCGGAGGACGCCACGGTTCACGAGCTTCCCTCCGCCTGGGCGCGCGAATCCACTGCGGGAGCAAAAGTTTCCGAACACGTGCCGGTGGTGCTCGATGAGCACCGGCGTGGCAGATCGCGCTGGCTGGCTGCGGCGGCCGCGGCGATCGTCACGGTGGCGGGCGCCGGTGCCTGGTTCTCGACGTCGTTCGACGGCGATGCCCCCGCGCCCACCGCACAGCCGACCACCGGGAACGACGATTGGGGCGACGATCTCACCGCCACCGTGGCCCTCAGCGCACTCGGCAGGCACAACGTCACCGGATCGCTGGCCGGCCCGGACGCACTCGAGCGTTGTGTCCGGGCGAACGGTCTCGACCGCACGGTGCTCGGGTCTACCGACATCAGGTTCCAGGGCGGCAACGCGGTGCTCATCCTGCTCAGCGGCCCGAAGCCGCCTGAGATCACTACGCCGCCGCAGGGGATCACCACGCTGGTGCCGCAGCACAAGATCACCGCGCTGGTCGTCGGAACCGGTTGTGATATCGGCGATCCCCAGCGCAGAGCACTTCAGGACATCGGCTGACCTTGCGATCTGGGCCACGAACAGGGGTGTGACCCGGACGACCCGGGAACAACACCCATTACCCTGTTGTTGACCGACACGTCCGATCGAATCTTCCCGGAAGGGCCCCATGAGCGAGCGTAGCGAGCAGAGAAACGACACCGGCACGCCAGTTCGCGACCTGATCATCATCGGCTCCGGGCCCGCCGGCTACACGGCCGCCGTCTACGCCGGCCGCGCCGAGCTTCAGCCGCTGCAGTTCGAGGGGACCCAATTCGGCGGTGCGTTGATGACCACTACCGAAGTCGAGAACTTCCCGGGCTTCCGCGGCGGCATCATGGGCCCTGACCTGATGGAGGAGATGCGCGAGCAGGCCAAACGGTTCGGCGCGGACATCCGCACCGAGGACGTGGATGCCGTCGACCTGACCGGTCCGATCAAGAAGGTCGTCGTCGGCGGGGAGACCTTCGAGTCCTACGCCGTCATCCTCGCCATGGGTTCGGCCGCGCGCTACCTGAACGTTCCGGGGGAACAGCGCTTGCTCGGCCGCGGTGTCAGCGCCTGCGCCACCTGCGACGGCTTCTTCTTCAAGGGCCAGGACATCGTGGTGGTCGGCGGCGGCGACTCCGCGATGGAAGAGGCCACCTTCTTGACCAAGTTCGCCTCCAGCGTCACCATCGTGCACCGCCGGGAGGAGTTCCGCGCCTCCCGCATCATGGTGGAGCGGGCGAAGGCGAACGAGAAGATCAAGTTCGTGCTGAACGCCGAAGTGGCCGAGGTGCACGGGGAAACCAGCGTCACCCACCTGACCTTGCGTGACACCCGGACCGGCGAGACCTCCGAGCTGGCCGCCACCGGCCTGTTCGTCGCGATCGGCCACGACCCGCGCAGCGAACTCGTCAAGGGCCAGCTCACGTTGGACGACGAAGGCTACGTGCTGGTGCAGCACCCGACCACCGCCACCGACATCCCCGGCGTGTTCGCCGCGGGCGATCTCGTCGACCACACCTACCGCCAGGCGATCACCGCCGCGGGCACGGGCTGCCGGGCGGCTATCGACGCCGAGCGCTGGTTGGCCGATCAGGGCGACATCACCTCGAACACCCTCTCCCACGCGGGTGAGTCGGTGACCGTCCCGGCCCACTGAGCTCGCGCGAACGAGCAATACCTTCCATCTCGCTGTATCGCAAGGAGAACATTCATGTCCGAGTCCGCCAACACGGTCACCGTCACCGACACGTCCTTTGCCGACGACGTGCTGCTGAGTGAGAAGCCCGTCCTCGTCGATTTCTGGGCCGACTGGTGCGGACCGTGCAAGATGGTCGCGCCCGTCCTGGAGGAGATCGCGGCCGCGTACGCGGACAAGTTGACCGTCGCGAAGGTGGACGTGGACGCCAACCCGAGCACCGCCCGCGATTATCAGATCCTCTCGCTGCCCACTATGATGCTGTTCCGCGGCGGTAAGCCGGTCAAGCAGATCGTCGGAGCGAAGGGTAAAGCGGCTCTACTGCGTGAACTCGAAGACGTCATCTGACGACGCGCCGTAGGATGCCTGGACCCGGGGATTGTCGAAACCCGGTCCAGGTCTGAGACAATCGACCGACGCTCCGGTCGTGCGAAGGTGTATCCCATCGCATGAGTGGGTACCCGCGAGTTTGACGGAAGGAAAGGGCTCTCACGCATGCACCGACTTCGTCACGGCGATTCCGGTCCAGCCGTAGCAGAGGTTCGGAGCACCCTGGCAAGCCTCGGGTTCCTACACGCGCACGTCGCTGTCGATCACGCGGACGCACGCGAGTACTGGAAGGACACCGAAGTCTCCTTCGACCACCACCTCGACTCCGCGGTTCGCGCCTTCCAGCAGCATCGCGGCTTGCTCGTCGATGGCGTGGTCGGCCCGGCTACCTACCGGGCACTGAAGGAAGCGTCTTACCGGCTCGGCGCGCGCACGCTGATCTACCAGCTGTCCGCGCCGCTGTACGGCGACGACGTGGCCACGCTGCAGCGCAGGCTGCAGGACCTCGGCTTCTACGTGTTCCGCGTCGACGGCTACTTCGGTCCGCACACCCATGACGCGCTGACCGCCTTCCAGCGGGAGATCGGGCTGTCCGCGGACGGCATCTGCGGTCCCGACACCCTGCGTTCGCTGGATCTGCTCGGCGCCAGGGTGACCGGAGGCAATCCGCACCGGATCGCCGAGGAAGAGGTGGTGCACCGGGCGGGGCCACAGCTGACCGGCAAGCGGATCGTCATAGATCCGGGTCTCGGCGGTCCCGACAAGGGTTGCGCCGTGCCCTCCGAGTACGGCGAGGTCTACGAGTCGGAAATCCTCTGGGACCTGGCCAGCCGTCTAGAAGGGCGAATGGCTGCCACGGGCATGGAGACCTTCCTGTCGCGTCCGTGGGGCGCCAACCCCACCGACGCCGAACGCGCGGACACGTCCAACGCCTTCGACGCCGACCTGATGATCTCGCTGCGCTGCGCCATCAACCCGAGCCCGCTGGCCAACGGTGTGGCCGGGTTCTACTTCGGCAACTCGCACGGCTCGGTTTCCATGATCGGGCAGGTGCTGGCCGGCTTCATCCAGCGGGAAGTCGTCGCCCGAACCTCTCTGCAGGACTGCCGGACCCATGCACGGACCTGGGATCTGCTGCGTCTCACCAAAATGCCCACCGTGCAGGTCGACATCGGCTATCTGACCAACGAATACGATGCCTCGGTTCTCACCAACCCGCGCATGCGCGACGTGATCGCCGAAGCCATCCTGATCTCGGTGAAGCGCCTGTACCTGCTCGGGCAAGACGACCAGCCGACCGGTACCTACACGTTCGCGGAGCTGCTGGCCGAAGAGCTGGCCGCTGCGGACCGCATGTAGTTTCGCTTCTCGCACCCAGACGCCCCCTTGCCTTTCGATTCGGCAGGGGGCGTTTCGACGTCTGTCTCAGCGCGCTCCGATGCGGGTCGGCGTGGTCATCGATGCCGCCGCGAGCAGCTGATCCAGCGCCCGTTCGACGTCTTCCTTCCAGCCGTGGTCGGAGTCGAGTTCCAACCGCAAGCGCGGGAATCGGTGATGCTGGGCTACGACCTCGAAGCCGACATCTTCCAGGAAGTCGGCGTCGATCATGCAGCTCTCGGGTGAGCATTCGGTCGTCGCGCCCGCTGCGCCCGCTCCCTTGATAGGCGCGACGATCCGCTCGAGCAATGTCATAGAGCCGGATCGCTCCGCCAGTGCCTGCGTCGCCGGGTCGGTGCGGATGCCGAACGCTTCCAGAGCGCGCACGCCACGGCGCACCAGATCGGCTACCACGCCCTGGACCAGGCGATGGGCCACATCAGCATCCCGATACGGGAATTCGGCCCGCAGCGTGGTCAGCAGGATCGCGTCCGGGCTTACAGGGGAGGTGGGGAAGAGCCCGGCCCGCGGTACCACGCTCGGCGGTGCGTAGAAGGCGCAGCCGGCGACGCTGCCGTCGACGTTCGCCACCTGTCCGCAGGAACCCCAGTCCAGCATGACCGTGGACAGCCAAGCTTCCTTCTCGAACACCGGATCGCTGAAATTGCGCGAGTCCTCCGCTACCGCGGGGTCCATCTCCCAGAAGACGCAACGCCGCGCATGCGCGGGAAGCTTTTCCAGTCCGCCGAGGGTTAGTGCTGTGACGCTGGTCGACACCGCTCTGCTCAGCCTCCAGCTGTCCGATTCATCCACGCTCACGTCGCATCAAAGTTTGCTCGCCAGCAAGAATAAGCGATCAAGGGGAACCCGCCTCATTCCATGTCGCTGTGCTGTTGGTCAGAAGAACCTGTGTTGCTTCGCCGGGAGCGATGAGCGATCCGCGACCGCGGGAGACTCTGCTGTCACAGTGACGTTTCGCCCGAGGGCCCGCATCTATCGAAAACACGAGTTCAATTTCGTCACTTCTGTCACACCTGGGGCGCGCTCTGCTCCATCAGGGCGACAATCCGTTCGAGGTCTTCGACCGAGCCGAACTCGACGACGATCTTGCCTTTGCGCTTGCCCATACTCACGAGGACCCGGGTGTCATAGGAGCCGGACAGCCGATCGGCCACTGCTTGTAGGCCTGGCATTTCGATCGGCTTGCGACGAACGACGGGAGAGGGCGCAGCCGCGTCCTGCTCTCGGTTCGCCAGCATGACAGCTTCCTCGGTGGCCCGGACCGAGAGTCCCTCGGCGACGATTCGGGCGGCGAGCACCTCTTGGGCGTCCGCACCCGCTTCGAGACCGAGCAGTGCTCGCGCGTGTCCGGCGGACAGTACGCCCGCCGCGACCCGGCGCTGCACCGGGATCGGCAACTTCAGTAGACGGATCATATTCGTCACAACCGGTCGGGAGCGGCCGATTCGCGCGGCCAATTCCTCGTGGGTGACGTCGAATTCCTCCAGCAACTGCTGGTAGGCCGCGGCCTCTTCGAGCGGGTTCAGCTGCACCCGGTGGATGTTCTCCAACAGGGCGTCGCGCAGCATCGACTCGTCCGCCGTCTCCCGCACGATCGCGGGAATGGCGGCCAGGCCCGCCTCCTGGCACGCTCGCCAGCGCCGCTCGCCCATCACCAGCTGATAGCGGTCCACGCCCGGCTCGGTCCGGCGCACCACGATCGGCTGCATCAGACCGAATTCACGGATCGAATGCACCAACTCGGCCAGTGCGTCTTCTTCGAAAACTGTGCGCGGCTGCTTCGGATTCGGCTCGATCTGATCCGGCGGGATCTCCCGATAGACAGCTCCGCCGACCTCGAGTTCGGCGTTCTCGGCGGGATCCGGTACCCGATGCAGGTAGGTGGAGGGGGGCTGCGGCCCGATCGGATCCAGGCCGATGACACTCGCAGCGGCGCTGCTGAGACCCGGAGATGCCGTCGGTGTCGTCGGAATCAGCGCCGCGAGACCGCGCCCGAGACCACCCTTCTTCGCCTGACTCATCGGTCTACCGACCCCTTCCTCGTTCCGCCACCAAACGCGACTGTGCCGAGCGTCGGCCCGGCCTGCCGGGTCACTCCGCCGACTTCGTCGCGGCGACGCGCGGGACCGCGCGGGCCGCCATCTCGCGTCCGGCATCCAGGTAGCTCATCGCGCCCCGGGAGCCTGGATCATAATCGAGCACCGTCATGCCGTAGCCCGGCGCCTCCGACACCTTCACACTGCGTGGGATCACCGATCGCAACACGACATCGCCGAAGTGCCCGCGAACCTCCTCGGCGACCTGGTCGGCCAATTTGGTGCGTCCGTCGTACATCGTGAGGATCACGGTCGAGACGTGGAGTTCCGGATTCAGATGCGCCTGTACCAGTCCGATATTGCGGAGCAACTGACCGACGCCCTCCAGCGCGTAGTACTCGCACTGGATCGGGATGAGCACCTCCTTCGCCGCGACGAGCGCGTTCACCGTCAGCAGACCCAAGGAAGGAGGGCAGTCGATCATCACGTAATCGATGTCGTAGCCGGCGATATTCGCCTCTTGGATTGCGGATTTCAACCGCCCCTCCCTGGCCACCATCGACACCAGTTCGATCTCGGCGCCTGCCAGATCGATGGTCGCGGGGATGCACAGGAGACGCTCGCTGTGCGGGCTCGTCTGGATCGCGTCCCTGACCGAGACCTCACCGATGAGCAGCTCGTAGCTGGAGGGGACACCCGAATGATGCTCGATGCCCAGAGCGGTGCTGGCGTTGCCCTGTGGATCGAGATCGATCACGAGAACCGTCATCCCCTGATGCGCCAGGGCAGCCGCCAGATTCACGGTGGTGGTCGTCTTGCCGACGCCACCCTTCTGATTGGCGATCGTGATGATGCGTTGCTCGTGCGGCTTCGGCACAGTCACCTTCCCTGGATGGAGGACCTGACTTGCACGTTGTGCTTCGGCAGCTATCGGGGTCTCACTGGGGGAGATGTGCCCGAACGGCGTATTTCCGAATGCCTCCGCGTCGAAATTGCTGGAGTCCAGCATCCCCGGCACGCGCGACGTTGTTTCCCGTGAAACATTCGCCGGACCGCTCGACATAGACAGCTCCTAACCCGAGAAACTTCAGAACACGTACGCGCGATGGGACGGATCGGCGCCGTGCCTGCAACAGCCTTTGTCGGATCGAACACGATGCACAACCGGGTCCGCGGCGCCCGATCGACCGAGCGGAGCTTCTCGCCGCTGTGACAACCAGATCCCTCCGTGGCACCTACGCTCACGCCCGACGCACACTAGCTTGCCAGCACTGAGCGGTTTAAGAAAGCTGAATCGCGGCGAGGCGCAGAGCGACACGCAAATCCGCACGAATTCACCCCGCCACGCCAGTTGTTTCACATGAAACATTGCCCCGCGAACCACGTGCAGAATGGCTCGACCGACGCGGCGGGCCGAGCGCGGATCACCGGACACCGGACAACCACTCGCAGCGGCGGTTTGGCCGGCCTACTTCCGGCCGCGTCGCTGACGTTCTCTGCACAGCGGATGCCTTCTTCGTTCCTTCGAACGGGTTCGCCACTCATGGTGCGGGGCGGCGAGGCGTCCCGTAGGCTCCGGCTTTGCGGCGGCCGTCAACAATTGCCGGTAGGGGATCGCACGAAACCCTAGGGTCAGCGGCGCGTACCTGGATAGCGCTCGCCGGACTGATCAGCGGAAGCAGCCGAGAGTCTAGTGCGCGCCGGAATGGCTTCCGCGTTCCACGTAGGGGTACGGCGGCGATCGAGCGAGGCACCGGCGCAATCGCTCCACAGGAAAGGCCGGGGCACAGAAGCGGCGTCACCCGATGAAGGAGAGCCCGTCACCGACCCACGGCGAAGGAAGTCCCCGCCAGTCCACCCGGCACCGGTCATCGCCCGCGCCGCATCGTGGTGAACCGCACCGCGCAGCGCAGACCGCGTCTCTGCCTGTAGAACTCCATAGCCGATGTTTCACGTGAATCATTCTGAGCGCCCAGATTCCATAGCCGCGCTTAGCGCCCGAAGACGGCCCACGCCTCGCGACTCGCGCATTGAGTAGCCCCGCCTGACACAACCACTTCGCCACCGCCTGAGCGTTTCGCTCAGGCGACGGCCCCCACCTCGGGACTGCCGCCCGCCAGTACTGCACGCTCGCTTTTCTCGGGATCAACCGCCTCGTGCCGTCGCGCGGCGCCGTCGCGTCGCTTGCGCGAGATTTCCGTTCCGCCCCGACTCGTCCGCTTGGGGTGGCGGCCGCAGTGGCCGTCGCAGCGGGTGCGGGCGCTGTGGTGGTGGCCGAGCGATCGCTCCCTGTCGTCTTCCGACCTACTGCATGGCCGCCACTACCAAGATTCGATTGCGCACCTTCGCTTTACCTATGACCTTCGTCCATGCACTTACTCCGCTCTTGCGCATCCTCCATTTCTTCTTGCCTCCTCCGTTCTTCGTGTCCCTCGGCGCTTCCCTGTCCCTCGGCGCTTGCACGTCCAACCCTTCTGCAGCCCCGGCCTCTTCTGCAGCACCCCGGATCTTCTGCAGCACCCGGGCCTTCTGCGGCTCCGACTCTTGCGCAGCCCCGGTTCTTCTGCGGGCCTCCGGCTCTTCCCCGGCCCCCGAACCTTCCCCGGCCCCCGAACCTTTCACAGCACCCAAACCTTTCGCGGCCCCCCGATCCTTCCGCTGCTTCCGTTGATTGCAACCTCCATCCCTCCGCAGCCTCCGCCCTTGCGCGTCGCTCTTCCTCGGCCTCCGCGTTGCGCGGCCCCGGCCTTCCGCACCTCCGCTATCCGCGCACATGCACTCTGCCGCACGCCGTCTCGTCGGCATCACCGCCTCTCCTCGTCACGATGCTCTGCGTCCCTTCCTCGGCGTCCCCGCACCTTTGTGTTTCCGTACCCGCCCCTTTCCGCGCTGCACGCTTCTCTTCTGTGTGCCTCCAATCCACGCCACATGCTGATTCGCCCGCCGCCGCTACTTCTGTGCCTCCGCTCAGAACGCCGCTGCTCACATCCGTCCGCCACGCGCACTCATATCGCTTCGGGCACGAACCTCGCTGCGTTGCAAGCACATCGTCAGCGCGCCAAGTAGGAACGCAACGGGAACTGCTTCTTGGACGCACAACTGAATCCTGGATTGATTCCGCTCAGCAAGGCGGCACGACGTGAGCGTTATCCAGATAGCCAACCGACTTGTCCTGGCCCACCGCACCGGCAAGTGTCACGCAGTCACGCTCCGCTCACGCCCTCGGCCACTGGCTGCCGCAGATTCAGTCGTGCAACCCTTCGAGAAGCGGGAAAGGTTCCTCGCTTCACCGATATTCCGGTGGATCCAGGGGAGTCCGCTAGGCGTCGCGGTCGGCGGCTCGATCGCTCCTTTCGCTGATCGCGCTTCGACCTTCCGACGAGGCCTGGATCCCTCCGACCCGACTTGGCCGCGTGCCACGGCTACAACGAAGGCTTCATGGTCTGGCAAGACGTCGTGCGCCGACCGCGATTCACGTGAAACATTCGGCGACGGCCAAGTGTGCTGGCTCAGGGAATCGCCATTGGTTCCAGAGATTCGTTCGCGCGGCGCTCCGAGAAGGGCGGTCAGGCTTCTCAATTCACTGTTATCGGTGGATGCAGGGGAGTTCATCAGTCGTCGCGGCCGGTGACATGATCGCGCCGACCGCTGACCGTGCCCACCTTTCGCCGAGGCTGGCACCTCTCCGACCTCACCGGCCGCGTGTCGCGGCTACAACGGAGAACTTCGTGGTCTCGCAGAGGTTTGTGAGCCGACTGCGATTCAGGTGAAACAATTGGCGATGACCAACCGTGCTGGCCCGGAAATCGCCGTTGCGATGTTCCGCGCGGATTCACGTGAAACATCCGGACCCGGAGGCACTTCGACTACGCGTCGTCCATCCGGCGGATCGATCTCGCTGCTGCTTGGATCGAACCGCCGTGAGTCGGCGCACCAGCGACGCGGTGCTGCTGCCGTCTGTCCTCGAGGCGAACGCACTGGGGTCCCGCCCGGCAGCGTGTCACCGAGGCCCAGCACAACTGTGCGGAGGCGAACAACTCACTGCCCAGGGGGTGATCGAACGCATCGGACTCGTCTAGCTCCGGCGCGAGCGAACGAGCCTCGGTCGCGCCGACGAGTGAACGAGTGAACGAGCGAACGAGCGAACGAGCGAACGAGCGAACGAGCGAACGAGCGAATCGTAGATCCGCACCCGGGCGGCGTGGCAGCGCCTGGGTGACGTTTGCGGCGTGACTGATAGTGATTGCGGTCGAGATCCCGGGGCAGCGCACATACCGCTTCACCGCAGTCGGATGCACCATTTCGTCAGAGTGACGAAACGCCCCCAGGTCCTGGGTCGAACTGGAAACCTTCGGGATCGAAGCTTCTACTTGGCCTTGCGCGCCGCACGCTTACGTCCGCGCTCCGTCGCCGCGGTGCGCACCGCTTTGCCTCCGCGCTCGGCCGCCCGTTCGGCGCGGCGCAGGGAAGTGCGCTCGGCGCGAGGAAGCCGCTCGGCACTGATCACCATGGTAGGTATGTCCACCAGGCCGACCCCGCACTGCAGCACAACCGCATTGCCTGCTCCGGCTTTGATCAGCGCGGCGCCATCGCGTTCCAATTCCTCCGCTGCACTGGAACCCTTGAGTGCGAGCATGTGCCCGTGGTCGCGCAGGAGGGGGAGTGACCACTGGGCGAGTTTCCCGAGCGGGGCTACTGCGCGAGACGTGACCACGTCCGCGCCGCCGGCTTCCTTCATCACGCCGGACTGTTCGGCACGCCCGCGCACCACGGTCACGTCCAAGTCCACCGATTCGATGAACTCGCTCAGGAAGACGGTTCGGCGCAGCAGCGGTTCGACCAGGGTGATCCGCAGGTCCGGCCGCGCGATCGCCAGCGGGATACCGGGCAGGCCGGCGCCACTGCCGATGTCGACCACGGAGGCGCCCTCGGCGATCAACTCGCCGAGCACTGCGCAGTTGAGGATGTGGCGATCCCAGAGGCGGGGCACCTCGCGTGGGCCGATCAACCCGCGCTCCACGCCTGCGGTCGCAAGCGCCGTGCAATATCGACGCGCGAGATCGAGTCGGTCGCCGAATACGGTGGCTGCCGACGCGGGTGGCTCCAGCTCCGCGGGTACCGCGGCGGCTCCACCGAGATCTCGTTCCACGTGAAACATCCTTCCGAACTCGGGGTCGATCTACGAGCGAGCAATCGGGCTCCGGACACGAACAAGGCCCCCGATCCGAAGACCAGAGGCCCTATCCAACCACTACCCGTCCGGGCCGCGAAACATGCCGCCCGCTTCGGGATGCCGCGGCTCAGCCGGGAACGACCACCACGTGCCGGTTCGGTTCGACGCCTTCGCTCTCGCTGCTGACACCCTCCACGGCAGCCACCGCGTCGTGCACGATCTTGCGCTCGAACGGCGTCATGGGCGCCAGCGACTCCGGCTCACCGGAGTCCAGCACGCGCTGCGCCGCGGCCGCGCCGAGCTCGCTCAGCTCAGACCGCCGCTTGGCCCGCCATCCCGCCACGTCCAGCATCAGCCGGCTGCGCACTCCGGTCGTCTGCTGGACCGCGAGACGAGTCAGCTCCTGCAACGCGTCGAGCACCTCGCCGTTACGTCCGACGAGCTTCGTCAGATCACGTCCACCGTCGATGCTCACCACGGCGCGATCGCCTTCCACGTCGAGATCGATGTCGCCGTCGAAGTCCAATACGTCGAGCAACTGTTCGAGGTAGTCGCCGGCGATCTCGCCTTCCTCGATGAGCGCTTCCTCGGCATCGGTCACGACATCGCCGGTGTCCGCCTCGGCGTTCGCCATCGTCGTCGCCACGGTGGCGTCCCCTCCGTCGGTCTCAACAGTCATTTGATTTCCTTCATCTGCTCATCGCGCGCGCCGGGCAATCGCCGCCGGGCGGTATTCGCGATCAAGGGTTGCTCAGCGGTCGAGGTGGGCGGCTCAGCCCACCGATCGGGTTATCAGCGCTTGCGCTTCTGATTCGCCCTGCCCCGGCTGCCCGGCCGTTTCTGGCCGGCCGGTCGGCGTGGGCCAGCGGCCTGCTTCGACGGCTTCGCGGTGCCGTTCGTCGATGCGGCAGCAGCGTCCTCGTCCGATCCGGCTTCGGCCGCAGCGGCGGATGCGGGCTTCTTCTTCACGTTGACCGGTTTGGCGCCGGGCTTCGGCGCGTTCTGCGCGCGCTGCTCCAGCTTCGCCTGCTTCTTGGCTTCCTCTTCTTTCGCCATGCGGCCGAACACAAGATGCTGTTGCCCGTAGGTCCAAATGTTGTTGGAGACCCAGTACAGCAGGATGGCGATGGGCAGGAACGGGCCACCGACGAGCACACCGAGGGGGAACACCCACAGCGCGAGCTTGTTCATCATCGCGGCCTGCGGGTTGGCCGCGGCTTCCGGTGTCTGCCGCGCGACCGACGCGCGCGCGTTGAAGTGCGTCGCCAGACCGGCGATGACCATCAGGGGGATTGCGACCAGCGCGATGCTCAACTTGCTCGGCACGCCGCCGTAGGCGGCGAATGCCTGCAGCTCATTGACCGGTGTGGTGATGAATGCGGAGATCGGAGCGCCGAAGATGCGGGCGCTCAGGAAGGACTGGACATCGGCCGCGCTGAAGACGTAGTTCGCGGTGTTCGCGTTCTGCTCCGGCGTCATCCCGAGCTGACCGAGGCCGTGGCCGGTCCGGTTGAACGAGCGCAGCACATGGAAAAGCCCGAGGAACACCGGGACCTGAGCGAGGATCGGCAAGCAACCCATCAGCGGGTTGAAGCCGTTGTCCTTCTGCAGCTTCTGCATCTCGAGCGCCATCTTCTGGCGGTCGTTCTTGTACTTCTTCTGCAGCTCTTTGATCTGTGGCTGCAGCTCCTGCATCTGCTTGGTGGTGCGCACCTGCTTGACGAACGGCTTGTAGAGCACCAGGCGCAAGGTGAACACCAGGAACACCACGGCCAGCGCCCAGGTGAGACCGTTGTCCGCGCCGAACGCGAACCCGAAGACCCGATGCCAGAACCAGAGGATCCAGGACACCGGGTAATAAATGAAGTCGAGCACGGCTCTATGCACTCCCGTCGTTCGTGTCGCCGATCACCGCGTGCGGCGATCCTTTACAAGCGTTCGGCTCCGACCGCGGTTCGGCGGGCAGGCTCGGTTCCTGCGTCGCCACGTCGGTCGCTGCCCCGTCCGCCGACTCGGCGCGAGATGTGCTTCGCTTCCGCTCCGGGACGGGGTCCCACCCACCAGGGTGCCAGGGCGCGCATTTGGCCAAGCGCACGACCGTCAGTCCGAGGCCGATGAACAGGCCTCGAGTGCGCAGTGCGGTGACCGCGTACTCGCTACAAGTCGGAGTGAATCGGCACACCGGCATGCGGGTGGGGGAGACATAGGTCCGATACAGCTCGATCAGAAAGATCAGCACTTTCGCGGGCAGTCCGGCGATCGTCGCCGAGCGACTCATGCC
The DNA here is from genome assembly GCF_042802775.1 of Nocardia sp. NPDC057455. NCBI lineage: Bacteria > Bacillati > Actinomycetota > Actinomycetes > Mycobacteriales > Nocardiaceae > Nocardia > Nocardia sp. NPDC057455. Next base: position 22,084 of record NZ_JBHVDM010000065.1, read on the forward strand.
GAACCACCCGTTGTCGCGGCCGCCGCGGCGCCGACGCCGAGTTTGCGCAGTGCGGTGCGCAGCTGGCGCAGCAGCTCCTCCGACGACGCCGTAGCCGCGCCCGGGAGCGCACGGATCACGACATCAACTTCGGGCGGCACTTCCTCGACCACCTGGGCACACATATGACGCAGGCGGCGGGCAACGCGATGTCGAATCACCGCGTTGCCCACCGCCTTGCTGACGATCAACCCGAAACGCGGTCCGCCTACGCGGACCAACGCGTCCTCCGGGAGCTGATCATGTCGTCCATTCGCGCCCACCACTCCGTCATACCCGTGTGCGAGCGCATGCACGACCAGATCACGCCTCCCGATTCGCTGGCCGCGGCGCACCGTCCGGGAGAAGTCGGCACGATGATGCAACCGATACGGCTCAGGCAACACCCGAGCGTCCGAGAGCGAGGATCAGGCAGTGAGGGAAGCGCGGCCCTTACGGCGACGCGCCGAGACGATGGCGCGGCCCGCACGGGTGCGCATCCGGAGGCGGAAGCCGTGAACCCGCGCCCGACGACGGTTGTTCGGCTGGAACGTCCGCTTGCCCTTGGCCACGGTCAACACTCCTCGAGTAGGCGGGCACCAGGTAGTGCCCGAAGCTTGTCGGTGATACGTATATCGCACGAATGAATCGCAGGTCTGGTCATCATCGGCGCGCGTCGGTCCTGGCGCACAGTCGGTCGATCACGACCTAAACGCGGTCAGCACAAGACCGCCACCGCACCAAGGGGTGACTGTACGAGGGTACTGATCGGTCCGGGACGGGTCAAACTCACCCCCTCCTTTTCCGGCCCGGCGACCAGGCAGAATCGGTTGCCCGGAGTCAGGCGCTCCGGCAATGATCGTGAGTTCGTCCACACCCCTAGCCATCACCCGGCCCGGACCATTAAGGTCCTTAGCCAGGCGATTGCTGTAGAACCGCAGGTCGCAGCGTCGCCCTTCCCGCGCATGCGTGCGTTTCGCCACTCCCCAGAGTTCTCCACATCTGTGGATAATTGTGTGGAAAGACCCCTGGAGTGGCATATTCGTAGGGCCGACGGTGCCACGTCGCTGTCCTGATGGGGGACCCGGGCAGCGTTCGAACCGGTTACGGACGTACGCAGGATCACGGGGCCGCCCCCGAGCATCTCCGTCCACGCGTGCCCGGCCGTCTGCTCCTATCGACCTACTCCGGGGAGGAAACTGCATGGACGACGAGCAGAACGTGCTGGCCACGGTGTGGCCCGAGGTTGTCACCGAGTTGACCAACGGATCGCCGGACGGCGCCATTCCTCCGGTCACCCGAGCACAGCAGGCCTGGCTGAAGCTGGTCAAGCCGCTGACGGTCGCACAGGGTTTCGCCCTGCTCTCCGTGCCCTCGTCGCTGGCCCAGGAGGCCATCGAACGCGATCTGCGCGAACCCATCCTCCGTTCCCTCGGACGCAGGCTCGGCCCCCAGGTGGAAGGACTCGGCGTCCGCATCGCCGCCCCCACCACCCCGACCGTCGACCGGCAGAGCAACACCCCGAGGCACGCGCGAATGACGAGCAGGCCCGAGCGCACACGAGACGGCCGGGCTCCCGCCGCCTACCCCGGTTCGGAATTCCCCGGCCGCGACGCTTACCCGGGGCCGCGTTATGCACAACCCGCCGACTTCCCGGCGGCCTCGGCGTACAGCGACGGCTCCGACTACCCGGGGGCCGACTACGGGCAGGACTTCGCCCAGCCGGAGGAGCAGTACCGCCGGCCGGAGTACGCCCATACCGACTATCCATCGCACGGTGAGTACTCCACGACGGCCGAGTTGCCCATGATGTCCGGGCAGGACGTCGCACCGCGCCGCGAACCCGGGCTTCCGCCGCGCCGGGAGCCTGCCATCCCGCCGGGGCAGGAGTCGCTGTTCAATCCCGAGCCGTCGCCCGGCAATGCGCGCGGTCCGCACCGCGCACCGCTGCGCGAGAGCACCGACGACGACACGGGACGGGCGCACGATCCGGTCCGTGAGCCGGTCGCCGACCGCCCGCGCGGCGACCACGACGACGAGCCTGTGGTGAACGTCCGCAACTCGTGGCCGACCTACTTCGCCAAGTCGCAGGAGTCGCCCGCTCCTTCGTCGTCCTCGGCCAGCCTGAACGCGAAGTACACCTTCGAGACCTTCGTCATCGGCGCGTCCAACCGATTCGCGCATGCGGCCGCCGTCGCCATCGCCGAAGCTCCCGCCCGCGCCTACAACCCGTTGTTCGTCTGGGGCGCCTCGGGATTGGGCAAGACCCACCTGCTGCACGCGGCGGGCCATTACGCACAGCGTCTCTTCCCGGGCATGCGGGTCAAGTACGTATCGACCGAAGAGTTCACCAACGACTTCATCAACAGCCTGCGCGACGACCGCAAGGTCGCGTTCAAGCGCCGTTATCGCGAGACCGACATCCTGCTGGTCGACGACATCCAGTTCATCGAGGGCAAGGAAGGCATCCAAGAGGAGTTCTTCCACACCTTCAACACGCTGCACAACGCGAACAAACAGATCGTCGTCTCCTCGGATCGTCCACCCAAGCAGCTGGCCACGCTGGAAGAGCGGCTGCGGACGCGATTCGAATGGGGACTGATCACCGATGTGCAGCCACCGGAGCTGGAGACGCGCATCGCCATCCTGCGCAAGAAGGCGCGGATGGACCGGCTCGATGTGCCGCACGACGTTTTGGAGCTGATCGCCAGCCGGGTGGAGCGCAATATTCGCGAGCTGGAGGGCGCGCTGATTCGGGTGACCGCGTTCGCCTCGTTGAACGGCCAGCCGCTGGATCTGCCGCTGGCGGAAGTGGTGCTGCGCGATCTGATGCCGGACACCGCGGCGCTGGAGATCAACGCGGCCACGATCATGGCCGTCACGGCCGAGTACTTCAACACCACCTTGGAAGAGCTGACCGGCCCCGGAAAGGCTCGCCCGCTGGCCCAGGCCAGGCAGATCGCCATGTATCTGTGCCGCGAGCTGACCGACCTGTCTTTGCCGAAGATCGGGCAGGCGTTCGGCCGCGACCACACCACGGTGATGTACGCGGAGAAGAAGGTACGCAAGGAGATGACCGAGCGGCGCCGGGTCTACGACCAGGTGCAGGAACTCACAGCCCGGATCAAACAGCGCTCCCGCTGAGCGGCATCCACAACCGAGCACCGCCCCTGACCTGGGGCGGTGCTTTTTTGTGGGTTGTGGATTCCTCGAGGAATCCTTGTGGAGTCCTCGAGGAATCCACTGGTTTGTCCACCGATCCGCTAACAGGTCGGGGTGATCGCCTCCGCGAGTCCGCTCACAGGGCGAATTCAACAGTTTCCCCAGGCATACTTACGCACAGCCGCTGACCAGCACCTGTCCGAATCTGGGCTTGTGGATTCCTCGAGGAGTCCGTGTGGAGTCCTCGAGGATTCCTCGAGCTGTCCACGATTCGGTGCACATGTGTGAACAACCGGGTGAATCCGGTGGAACAACTCGAGGAGCGCTCGAGGATGAATCTGGGACAACTGCGGAACCTCCACAGACCCCGGCTGTTCATCCTCGAGACGCCCCGTGGCCATCCCCACGGCACCACGCCCTCTGAGCAGCGGATTCGGCCGCAGTCCACAGAATCCACAGTGCCTACTACTACTTCAGTTCTTCTCATTAGAGATCTCTCTTTAAAACAGGGTGTGTGGAAAGTCGGTCGGACGCCGCACCTTCGCCGGCCGATCCCGGTTTCCCGCAAGGACGACAGCGCGGACGAGAGCCGGACCCACCGATCCCATGGCCGATCGGCATACCGATTCCGAGCCGTGGTGCGCCCCCGGTCCCAGCCCGCGTACCGCCCGCTCGTCCGCGCTCAGGACTCGCCCATTCGTGGCGCCGGAGGGTCGGGCTAGGTGCACGTCCCTCACGCGGGTACGGTTTGATGTCGGTCGCCTGTGCCAGACTGCGAAGGCGGCCGATTCGGCAAGACCCTTTCGAGCACCGACACTGACGAGCCGACAACAGATCACGGAACCGGGAGAGGACAGATCGGGCGATGGAGCTTGCAAGCATGAAGTTTCGGGTCGCCCGCGAGGATTTCGCCGAGTCCGTCGCCTGGGTGGCGCGCAGCCTTCCGTCCCGGCCTCCGGTTCCGGTACTGGGCGGTGTGCTGCTGGTCGCGGACGAGGACGGGCTGACCGTCTCCGGCTTCGACTACGAGGTCTCCGCGCAGGTGCGGGTCGCGGCCGAGGTCGCGGGCCCTGGCCAAGTGCTCGTCTCCGGTCGTCTGCTGGCCGACATCACCAAGGCGCTGTCCAACAAGCCCGTCGACGTCTCCGTGGACGGCACCCGCGTGCTGATCACCTGTGGCAGCGCGAAGTTCTCCCTGCCGACCATGCCGGTCGAGGATTATCCCCAGTTGCCCGAGGTGCCCCAGCAGACCGGTGAACTGAGTGTGGATGTCTTCGCGGAGGCCGTCGGTCAGGTCGCCGTCGCCGCGGGCCGCGACGACACCCTGCCCATGCTCACCGGTATCCGGGTCGAGATCGAGGGATCGCAGGTCGTTCTCGCGGCCACCGACCGGTTCCGCCTCGCCGTCCGGCACATCGAATGGCAGCCCGCGCGCGCCGACATCGAGACTTCGGTACTCATCCCGGCCAGGACGCTGTCGGAGGCCGCCAAGACGCTCGGACCCTCCGACGCGCCCGTCCAGCTGTCCCTGGGCACCGGTGCGGGGTCGGACGGCCTGCTCGGCATCGTGAACGCGGGCCGCCGGACCACCACCCGCCTGCTCGACGCGGAATTCCCCAAGTTCCGCCAGTTGCTCCCCAAAGAGCACACCTCGATCGCCACCCTCGCCGTCGCCGCGCTGACCGAGGCGATCAAGCGCGTCGCGCTGGTCGCCGAACGCGGGGCGCAGGTGCGGCTGGAATTCTCCGCCGACGGCCTGTTGCTGTCCGCGGGCGGTGACGACGCGGGCCGGGCCGAGGAGTGGCTGGAGGCCGATTTCCGCGGCGAATCGCTCACCATCGCGTTCAACCCCGGGTATCTCATCGACGGCTTGTCCGCCCTGCACGCCGAGCGGGTCACCTTCGGCTTTACCACTCCGAGCAGGCCTGCGGTGCTGCTGCCCGCGTCCGACGAAGAACCCGAGGTGCTCGACTCCGGAACGTTCGCAGCGTTGTCGAGCCCGTACATCTATCTGCTGATGCCGGTCCGGCTGCCGGGCTGATCCCCTGTGCATGACCTGGTTCCGTACGGATCCGCGCCGCGCGGTCCAGCGCGGACGCACGGTTCGGCCGCTGGAAACTCCCCAGCGACGTCGCAGGAATCGGTTCCCGCGCAACTGGGGGCGCACTTTATCCACAGGTGTTCCACAAGGCTGCGGCGCATCGTAGGGCATCCTTCCGGCGCTGCGACGATGTACCGATCGGCGGGAATGTCCGCTTCGGCCCAGGCAGGGGCGCGATAGCGGATGTTCGTGCGAACTCTGTCGCTGCGTGACTTCCGCTCGTGGGAGTATGCGGAACTCGAATTATCCCCAGGTCGAACCGTTTTCTTGGGATCGAACGGCAACGGCAAGACAAACCTGTTGGAAGCGATCGGCTACCTGGCCACGCTCGGGTCGCATCGGGTCGCCTCGGAGGCTCCGTTGATCCGTACCGGAACCGAGCGGGCCCGGATCGGCGCCACGGTGGTCAACACCGGCCGCGAGCTCCGCATCGATGTGGAGCTGAACCAGGGCAGTGCCAATCGAGGGCAGATCAACCGCTCACCGGTCCGCCGGACGCGGGAGATCCTGGGGATTCTGCAGACGGTGTTGTTCGCGCCGGAGGATCTCGCGCTGGTGCGCGGCGACCCAGGGGAGCGCAGGCGATTCATGGACGAGTTGTGCACAACTCGCCTCCCCAGACTGGCCGCGGTCCGCAGCGACTACGACCGGGTTCTGCGCCAGCGTTCGGCACTGCTGAAAACCGCTGGGCGGCACGCTCGGTCGAATGCTGATCTGAGCACGCTCGACGTGTGGGACGGGCACCTCGCCGCGCATGCGTCCGTCCTGCTCGATCAGCGGCTGCGCTTGGTCCACGATCTCGCGCCGTATCTGGCCCGGTCCTACGCATCTATCGCCCCGGAGTCGCGGCCCGCGGCGATCGCCTATCGCAGCGCCGCGCTGCCCCCGGAGTTCCTCGACCCGGCCAGGGCACCGCGCCAGGAGGACCAGGAGGAGCTGGAGGGGATCATGCTGCGCGCACTCGCCGCCGCGCGACCGAAGGAGCTGGAGCGCGGAGTGTGCCTGGTGGGCCCGCATCGCGACGAACTGGACTTGATGCTGGGGGATTCTCCCGCCAAGGGGTTCGCCAGCCACGGCGAGTCCTGGTCGTTCGCCTTGGCTCTGCGGTTGGGCGCGTTCGAACTGCTGCGCGCCACCGGCGCCGAGCCGGTGCTGCTGCTCGATGACGTGTTCGCCGAACTCGACCGCAGTCGCCGTGCCGCACTGGCGGCCGTCGCGGCCGGCGCGGAGCAGGTGCTGATCACGGCGGCCGTGGCGGAAGACGTGCCCGCCGAACTCGCCGCCGTGCCGCTGCGGGTGGAAACCGCAGGCGGTCCCGATGGCCGTACCTCGCAGATCGTCGCGGAGAACCCATCGGAGCGCGAAGATCTCGGCGGCGAACGGAAGAACGACGACGCCACACACCCCACGACCGAGAGCGAACGTGATCCGGTCCCCGGTTCGACGGAGTCGCGGGCACCGTGATCATCCACAGCGGGAGTGGACCGGTGATCCCAGCCTCCACATCCTCCGCCCCGGTCCACTACAGTGACCAGTCGTCGGTGCGACCGATCGAGTTCTCCACACTCGAGACCGATTTCCCAACACCTGTGGAAAACTCGCCCGGTGAGGGTTGACCGCTTCCATTGGACTCGGTGCAGCAACAGCTGAGCAAGCGCCCGAACTTGTCCAGGAATTCGGTGTTCTGGGCGGGGGACAGGTCGTAGGCCGGAGTTCCTGGGCGAGCCTTGCGCACGATTCCCGGCACCGGCAACCTTGGGCAACGGCTGGGGACAACTTGATCGAAACTGGGGACAAACTATTGGTCGCGGAGGGAGCAGGGCGATGAGCGATCAGCCCCCGGAGCCTGGATCCGCCGAATCCGCAGGAGCGGAACCCGAGCTGCGCGGCATCGACCTGGCCCGGCGCGCCCTCGAAGAAGCGCGCGCAGCGGCACGGGCGAGTGGCAAGGCAGTCGGTCAGGGGCGTTCCTCGCCCCAGCGCAGGCTGCGGCCGGGCGCCCGCAGGCGCACGGGATGGTCCGGCGCCGGCCCCGACGACCGCGATCCACAGCCGCTGTCCAAGCTGGCCGGCTCGATCGCCAAGAACCGCGGGTGGTCGAACAAGGTGGCCGAGGGCATGGTTTTCGGCCGCTGGTCGGGAGTGGTGGGCGAGGACATCGCGGCGCACGCCACGCCCATCACGCTGAAGGACGGCGTGCTGAGTATCTCCGCCGAGTCGACGGCGTGGGCGACGCAGCTGCGAATGCTGCAGAGCCAGATCTTGGCGAAGATCAATGCCGCGGTGGGTCAGGGCGTGGTGACCTCTGTGAAGATCTCGGGGCCTGCCGCGCCGAGTTGGCGTAAGGGCGAACGCCATATCAGAGGTCGTGGACCGCGCGACACCTACGGATGACCATCGCGAGCAGTATCTGATACTTGGTGTTACGTTTATCCTGAAGCGGCGTTTCACGTGGAACGCCCCGGCTCGACGTCGCCCCGGGAAGCCTGCGGCGTCGGATCGGAACCGTTTGGGCAGAAGGAATCTCGATGACGATCACCACGGCGGTCGGTCCTTTTCCGGCGACCGCGACCCGGACGGTTCGCCGGGAGGGCGTCGAACTCGCGGTCTACGAATGTGGCAACCCCGACGGTGTGCCGGTCCTGCTGATCCACGGTTGGCCCGATACCCACCTGCTCTGGAGCCGGGTAGCGGCTCTGCTCGGCGGCCGTCATCGCGTGATCGCCTTCGACAATCGGGGCGCGGGCAGCAGCTCGGCGCCGACAGCGGTCGAGGACTACCGGATCGAAGAACTCGCTGCGGATGTCCGTGCGGTCATCGACGCGGTCGCACCCGGCGAACGGGTGCACGTCCTCGGACACGACTGGGGGTCGGTGATCGGTTGGGAAGCGGCCGCCGCCGCGGACGCCGCGTCGGTGATCGCATCCTTCACCTCGGTGTCCGGCCCCAATCTGGACTTCCTCGGCGCCTATCTGCGTGGTCCGCTCACCCCGGCACGGCTGCGCGGCGCCGTTGCCCAAGCCGTGGCCTCGGCCTATACCGTCGCCTTCCAGATACCCAAGTTGCCAAATCCCGTGCTGCGGGTGCTCTCCGGCCGCTGGCCGCGTTTCCTCGCCTTCTTCGACGGACTGGACCCCGCACTGGTGGAGACGGCACCGACGCTGCGCACCGATATGCTCAACAGTCTGAAGCTCTACCGTGCGAACATCCGCACCCGCCTGCGTCATCCGCGGCCTCGTCCGATCGAGGTGCCCGTTCAGCTGATCGTCGCCACTCGCGACCGCGCCGTGCGACCAGTGGCGAACGCCGAGGCCGACCGGTGGGTGCCGCGTCTCACTCGGGTCGAGATCCCGGCGCGACACTGGTCGCCGATCACCCACCCCGCGGAGCTGGCGCGCCACACCGTCGCGTTCATCGCCGGGATCGACGCCCCGCGCTGATCCGGGGGCGTCACCTGCCAACGCATCTCAGCCCACTTCTGATGGATCAAAACCATGGGAAGGCGGAACCGAGTCGCCGCAATCCGATTTCTCGCATCCACGGCGCTGTGAGGGGTGTCGGAAGTGGGTTGTAAGTTGGGCGTACCAGTAGGATGGTGACGTAACTAGCGGCGATACCTTCGGCGCGTTCCGTACAGTCCGCGCGTGGAACCTGATCTCGAACGAAATGACCAGGGCTCCACGCGTGCTGTCCGATCGCTCTATGCCGGGATCAGCAAGTAAGGAGAGCTACCGACCAGTGGCTGCCAAAGACTCCACCGCATCGGGTTCGACCAGAGCGACCGGGAAGCAGGACTACGGTGCCTCCTCCATCAAGGTTCTCGAGGGGCTCGAGGCGGTTCGCAAGCGTCCGGGCATGTACATCGGCTCCACCGGCGAGCGTGGTCTGCACCACCTGATCTGGGAGGTGGTCGACAACTCCGTCGACGAGGCGATGGCCGGGTACGCGACGAAGGTCGAGGTCACGCTGCTGGCCGACGGCGGCGTCGAAGTGGTCGACGACGGCCGCGGCATTCCCGTGGCGATGCACGCCCAAGGCATACCGACCATCGAGGTCGTCATGACCCAGCTGCACGCGGGCGGCAAGTTCGACTCGGATTCCTATGCGGTGTCCGGTGGTCTGCACGGCGTCGGTATCTCCGTGGTCAACGCGCTGTCGAGCCGGCTGGAAGCCGAGATCGACCACGACGGTTACCACTGGAGCCAGACCTACAAGGACGCCACCCCCGGCAAGCTGATTCAGGGTGAGGCGACCAAGAAGACCGGCACCACCATCCGCTTCTGGGCGGATCCGGAAGTCTTCGAGACCACCACCTACAACTTCGAGACGGTGGCCCGCAGGCTGCAGGAGATGGCGTTCCTGAACAAGGGACTGACCATCAAGCTCACCGACGAGCGCGTCAGCGAGTCCGACGTGACCGACGAGGTGGTCAGCGAAACCGCCGAGGCGCCCAAGCACGCCGAGGAGGGCGCCGCCCCCGCCGAGCACAAGGTGAAGACCCGGACCTACCACTACCCCGGTGGTCTGGAAGACTTCGTCCGCCACATCAACCGCACCAAGCAGCCGATTCACAACTCGGTTGTCGGGTTCACCGGCAAAGGCACGGGCCATGAGCTCGAGGTCGCGATGCAGTGGAACTCGGGTTACTCCGAGTCTGTGCACACCTTCGCCAACACGATCAACACTCACGAGGGCGGCACGCACGAAGAGGGCTTCCGGGCGGCGCTGACCACGGTGGTCAACAAGTACGCCAAGGACAAGAGGCTGATCAAGGAGAAGGACGGCAACCTCACCGGCGACGACATCCGCGAGGGCTTGGCCGCCATCGTGAGCGTCAAGGTCGGCGAGCCGCAGTTCGAGGGCCAGACCAAGACCAAGCTCGGCAACACCGAGGTGAAGTCGTTCGTGCAGCGCACCTGCAACGAGCACCTCACGCACTGGTTCGAGGCGAACCCGGCCGACGCGAAGACCATCGTCAACAAGGCGGTCTCCTCGGCGCAGGCCCGCGTCGCCGCCCGCAAGGCGCGTGAGCTGGTGCGGCGCAAGTCCGCCACCGACCTGGGCGGTCTGCCCGGCAAGCTGGCCGACTGCCGTTCCAAGGATCCGAGCAAGTCCGAGATCTACATCGTCGAGGGTGACTCCGCGGGCGGCTCGGCGAAGTCCGGCCGCGACTCGATGTACCAGGCGATCCTGCCGCTGCGCGGCAAGATCATCAATGTCGAGAAGGCGCGTATCGACAAGGTTCTCAAGAACAACGAGGTCCAGTCGATCATCACCGCGTTCGGCACGGGTATCCACGACGAATTCGACATCAGCAAGCTGCGCTATCACAAGATCGTGCTGATGGCCGACGCCGACGTGGACGGCCAGCACATCTCGACCCTGCTGCTCACGCTGCTGTTCCGTTTCATGCGCCCGCTGGTGGAGCACGGGCACGTGTACCTGGCGCAGCCGCCGCTCTACAAGCTCAAGTGGCAGCGCAGCGATCCGGAGTTCGCCTATTCCGATCGCGAGCGTGACGGTCTGCTCGAAGCAGGGCTCGCAGCGGGAAAGAAGATCAACAAAGACGACGGCGTGCAGCGCTACAAGGGCCTCGGTGAGATGAACGCCAAGGAGCTGTGGGAGACCACCATGGATCCCGCGGTGCGGGTGCTTCGTCAAGTGACGCTCGACGACGCGGCTGCCGCCGACGAACTGTTCTCTGTCCTGATGGGCGAGGACGTCGAGGCGCGTCGCAGCTTCATCACCCGCAATGCCAAGGACGTTCGCTTCCTCGACGTATAGCCGGCGTGAGTTCACACAGCCCTGTGCACGCCATGCCCGGTAAGGAGACCGCATGACCGAGACCACGCTGCCCCCGAACGGCGGTGCGGGCGACCGTATAGAACCGGTCGATATCCAGAACGAAATGCAGAGCAGCTATATCGATTACGCGATGAGCGTGATCGTCGGCCGTGCGCTGCCCGATGTGCGCGACGGCCTCAAGCCGGTGCATCGGCGCGTGCTCTACGCGATGCACGACAACGGCTACCGTCCCGACCGCGGTTACGTGAAGTCCGCACGCCCGGTCGCCGAGACCATGGGTAACTACCACCCGCACGGCGACGCGTCGATCTACGACACCCTGGTCCGGATGGCCCAGCCGTGGTCGCTGCGGTATCCGCTCGTCGACGGTCAGGGCAACTTCGGTTCCCGGGGTAACGACGGCGCCGCCGCGATGCGGTACACCGAGTGCCGCCTGACCCCGCTCGCGATGGAACTGCTGCGTGAGATCGACCATGAGACGGTCGATTTCACGCCCAACTACGACGGCCGTTCGCAAGAACCCGTGGTGCTCCCGAGCCGGGTGCCGAACCTGCTGATGAACGGCAGCAACGGCATCGCGGTCGGCATGGCGACCAACATCCCGCCGCACAACCTGAACGAGCTCGCCGACGCGATCTATTGGGCGCTGGATAATCACGACGCCGACGAGGAAGCCACGCTGGCGGCGTGCATGGAGCGCGTCAAGGGTCCGGACTTCCCGACGCACGGACTGATCGTCGGTGGCCAGGGTATCCACGACGCCTACACGACCGGCCGCGGCTCGATCCGGATGCGCGGCGTCGTCGAGATCGAAGAGGACAACCGGGGCCGGACGACGATCGTCATCACCGAGCTCCCGTATCAGGTCAACACCGACAACTTCATCAACTCGATCGCCGAGCAGGTGAAGGACGGCAAGATCGCGGGCATCTCCGATATCCACGACGAGTCCTCGGACCGCGTGGGCATGCGGATCGTGGTGACGGTGAAGCGCGATGCCGTCGCCAAGGTGGTGCTGAACAACCTCTACAAGCACACCCAGCTGCAGACGAGCTTCGGCGCGAACATGCTCTCGATCGTCGACGGTGTGCCGCGGACGCTGCGACTCGACCAGATGATCCGGTTCTACGTCGAGCACCAGTTGAACGTCATCGTCCGGCGAACCCGCTACTTGCTGCGCAAGGCAGAGGAGCGGGCCCACATCCTGCGCGGCCTGGTCAAGGCGCTCGATGCGCTGGACGAGGTCATCGCCTTGATCCGGCGTTCGGCCAACACCGATACCGCCCGGCTCGGCCTGATGGAGCTGCTGGAGATCGATGAGATCCAGGCGACGGCGATCCTCGACATGCAGCTGCGTCGCCTCTCGGCCCTGGAGCGACAGAAGATCGTCGACGAGCTGGCCAAGATCGAGGCCGAGATCGCCGACTTGAAGGACATTCTCGAGAAGCCGGAGCGCCAGCGCGCCATCGTCCGCGACGAACTGGCCGAGATCGTCGAGAAATACGGCGATGATCGGCGCACCAGGATCATCGCCGCCGACGGCGACGTGGCCGACGAGGATCTGATCGCTCGCGAGGACGTGGTCGTCACGATCACCGAGACCGGCTACGCCAAGCGCACCAGGACCGACCTCTACCGCAGCCAGAAGCGCGGCGGCAAGGGCGTGCAGGGCGCGGGTCTCAAGCAGGACGACATCGTCAAGCACTTCTTCGTCACCTCGACACACGACTGGCTGCTGTTCTTCACGAACAAGGGCCGGGTCTACCGGGCCAAGGCCTACGAGCTGCCCGAGGCCAACCGCACCGCGCGCGGCCAGCACGTGGCGAACCTGCTGGCCTTCCAGCCGGACGAGAAGATCGCTCAGATCATCCAGATCAAGTCCTACGACGACGCGCCATATCTGGTGCTCGCCACCAGAAACGGCCTGGTGAAGAAGTCGAAACTGACCGACTTCGACTCCAACCGCAGCGGCGGCATCGTCGCGGTGAATCTGCGTGACGAGGACGAATTGGTCGGTGTGGTGCTCTGCTCGGCCGACGACGACCTGCTTCTGGTTTCCGCGCTCGGCCAGTCGATCCGCTTCTCGGCCACCGACGAGGCGCTGCGTCCGATGGGGCGCGCGACCTCCGGCGTGCAGGGCATGCGGTTCAACGAGAGCGACGAACTGTTGTCGCTCAATGTGGTTCGCGACGGCACGTATCTGCTGGTCGCCACGTCCGGTGGCTACGCCAAGCGGACCGCGATCGAGGAGTACACCGCGCAGGGCCGCGGCGGTAAAGGCGTATTGACCATCCAGTTCGACGTGAAACGTGGCACCCTGGTCGGGGCACTCATCGTCGACGACGACGACGAGTTGTACGCGATCACCTCCAGTGGCGGCGTGATCCGGACGGCGGCGAAGCAGGTTCGCAAGGCTGGACGACAGACCAAGGGCGTGCGATTGATGAACCTCGCGGTGGGCGATACTTTGCTTGCGATCGCGCGCAATGCCGACGAGCCCGATCCCGACCAGGTCTCCGGTGGCGGCGACACCGACTCCTCCGAGAAGTAACCCAACAGCGGCGGCAACGAACGGACCAAGGATTCCCATTGACCACTCCGAATCAGCCGAATGACGAGCGGCACCAGACGAACGGTGTGACCGAGCGGATCGCACCGTCACCGATCCCGCCGCGGCCGATCCCACGGCCGGTCGCCTCGGCCGAGAACGGTCAGCCCGGTGGCGGCCAGCAGAGCGGCGGTCAGCCGGGCGGTCACCCCGGTGGCGGTCAGCCGGGCGGTCACCCCGGCGCCGGCCAGCCCGGCGGTCACCTCGGTGGCCCGCAGCCGGGTGGTCACCCGGGCCACCCGAACGGGCCGCAGTCCGGCGGGCATCCGGGTGGGCAGCCGGGCAGCCAGCCCGGTGGCAACCAGCCGAACGCTCAGCCGCACGAGATCCGCGACCAGCAGGGTGATTTCGCGCCGCAGCAGGGCGCACCGGACCAGGCGCCCGGCGGCGACGGCCAGGACCGTTACGACCAGAAGACGGCGCGGATGAACAACCAGGCCCCGCAGTCCGCGCCCGAGAGCGAGGACAAGCAACCGGTCGGCGCCGCCACCAACGGCGGACAGCAGTCGCCGTACCAGGATGGGTGGGCGCAGCTGCCGCAGCGCGAGCCGCAGTCCAACCTGTACCGTCCCGGCCAGGCGCCGGTCACCGGACGCCCGAACTCGGGCGGCGGTCTCGGCGGCGGCACGTCCAACGCTCGCACTACCGCCGACCTGGCGGCCAAGGCGGCGCGCAAAGAAGCGGCCATGGTGAAGTCGGTCGGCATCGACGGGCCCACCCGCAGCATCGCGCGCCCGGAACTGATCAAGGACATGCCCGACCTGTCCGAGATCCGGCATCCGCTGCCGCCGAACGAGGCAGGCGCTCCGCAGGCCGGGCCGGTGTCACCCGCGGTTCCGGTCGCGGTCGCCGCGGTCGCCTCCGGGGAGCCGCTGCGGGCCACCGTGCAGATCCGCCGCATCGATCCCTGGTCGACGCTGAAGATCTCACTGGTCATCAGCGTGGCCATGTTCTTCGTGTGGATGCTCGCGGTCGGCCTGCTCTACATCGTGCTCGAGGGCATGGGCGTGTGGGAGCGGCTGAACAACACGTTCACCGACATGGTGTCCCAGGACAGCGGCTCGGTGGGACTGATCGACGCGGGCACCGTGTTCGGCTACGCGGGCGTGATCGGCCTGATCAACGTCGTGCTGTTCACCGCGCTCGGCACCGTCGGCACGTTCATCTACAACCAGTGCTGCGATCTCGTCGGCGGTATCCAGGTCACCCTGGCCGACCCCGACTGACAAGTCCAGCGTTCCGGACGGCCGGTACCCGCCACCATAGGACGGGTGCCGGCCGTTTCCATTGGCCATAAGTCTTCTACCAGCCGTTTTGGTTCATCGGAGAACTGTTGTGTAGTCTCTACACGTTGTTGTTCCCGCGAACAACACCACTACGGGCCTATAGCTCAGGCGGTTAGAGCGCTTCGCTGATAACGAAGAGGTCGGAGGTTCAAGTCCTCCTAGGCCCACCATGTGATTTAGCTATAACACCAGCTAGAATGCTGTTTCTTGTAGGCCAGATGTCTTTTTTGTCCTAATTTTCTGGTGACATTGTCACCAGAAATCGGCGACCACAGGCCGGCTGGCTTTCCTACCTGCCCTTCACCCCGATGGGGTCGGAGGTGCCGGTCCTCCGACCCCATCGTGTGATCAAATCGAGACTCTACATGCAGATGTGGATACCTCGCTGGTCGACTACGGTGTGCGCTTAGCACTTGGCTTCAATCGCTCGCGCTCAACTTCCCGCTGATCTACGACTGTTCTTCGTTGCTGACAGGGAAGGGCCCGTGTCGTCGGCAGGGGCTCCTTTCTGCGTCGACCATGAGTGATTTTGCGAAGGGCTACACGATCAACTCGGTAAGGTCATTCTGATTGATCAGGTAGAACCACCGCCCCTCTGGTCGGGTGCGGACGATCTCCTCAATCTGGTCCCACAGTCGCACGACGCGAGTTAGCCAGTCCCAGGTCGACTGGTCTCTCTTGCCACCGAGGCAGAATGTGCGGAGTCCGGCCTTCTTCATCTCAAGCAGCTCTCCCGGCTTTGTCCGGATTCGCTTGTCCCTGCAGATGACGATCAGTCCGCGGGCCGCTGCCTCGGGGATCCAATCCGGGTCCAGTACGCCGAGTGAGCATTGGGGGAGGATCAGCGGGTGGCCGACGTGGATCGTGTCTTTGCGTGCGAACGCGAGTGCTTTGCCGAGACCGAGGGCGCTTTCATCGACATAGAACCGGATCTGCCCAGCAACAGCGGCCATATTTCAGACGACCAGCTTGCCTGCGGAACACGCAGCAGCTCATACCGCACAGCAGCGTTGACGAGTTCTGGTTCGAGTTCGTACATCTCGGCGATCATCTCGGGCGGGTCACCCGCTCGGATCAGTTCACCGATGATGTCGGTGCGCACGCCGCGGACGGATGGCTCACCGAAGCTGCGTCGAGGGTCGACCAGGACTTGGGGTACCTCGGGGAGCGGTCGAAGACTGATGAGAACCGCGTCTGGGCTCTGGTCACTCCAGATGGCCGAATCGGCGAACTCCTGCGCGGGGGCAGTCCACTCCAGCATGGTCTGTCCGGTCCGGACCACCTCGACCAGCGGCAGCCTTTTGTCGAGTTTGGTGGCTTCCTGGGCTCGACGCACGATTTCCCGACTGTCGACATCGAGCCATGTCCGTGCCGATGCGAGTGGGTACTTCGTGTCGAGTTCAGCGCGCAGCATCTCGACAACGGGACGCATCTTGAAAAGGGGAACGCCAGCTTCGCGATACTCCGACAACAGTCGGGTCTCCACGAACTCGCCCCAGGTCACGAGGTCGTCACCGGTCGGCTCGGGCCGTACTACGGGTGGGTAGGATTTCGTGCCGCGCCGGTAACCATCGATCCATCGGCGAGCAGTGCCAGAGTTTAGGCCGAGGATGCGGTCGACCTGGCTCAGGCCGTACACCGGTCTGTCCTGTAGATCGGCGATTGTCCCCATAGCTCAAGATACTGCCAGAAAGTCTGCGGCGCGCCAGCAGGATCGAGCGAGGAGATATCGACGTGACCACTTAGAAGAGTTGCGGTATCTCGATCGCACAGCCAGCCCGGACCGTGTTGCCACCAACGCACCGTGACTGAAGAACCTGCGGGGTTCGATGGCGTAGGTCCAGAGCGTGGTTGGCCGGATTTTCGTTGAAGGCCCTGCGTCTGGCTCTCGATCACCTCGACGAGTATCTGAGGTTCCCCCGCTTCCTTGGAGGGCTTGATGTTCCCCCGGTTTCGTGGAGTCGAGATGCTGGACTTCAGGCCACGGGTTGGATGGACGGTTGCATCATTTCGTACTCGATCGGAGTCCGCA
>NZ_JBHVDM010000066.1:0-38725 GCF_042802775.1 Nocardia sp. NPDC057455
GGGCGGGGCAAGCTTCCGTCGGAAGGCGGCTGGAGGAGACCGCGGCGGCGGAGTTCGTCGCGAACGGCGTCAGCGGTGTCCGATGTCAGAACGGGACCGTCGCGCAGGACTTTCTCGACGGTCGATACCCCGACGCCCGCCGCGCGAGCCACTGCTGCGCGGGTGATCCGGCCCGTATAGCCGATTTCTGCGGCCACTGTGAGTACTAGTTGTCTGGTGTGGTCGTCGACGCTGCCGCGTCCGTTGCCCAGCACTTTGTCGACTGTCGTCAAACTGACGTCCGCGGCACGGGCCACGTCCGGCTTCGTGACTTGATTCCAATACCCGAGCCGCTCGGCTGCCTCCCGCACCTGCGCGACGGCTTGCTCGGCGACCGCGGACCGGCCCCGCAGCACCATCTCTACGATGTCGGTACCGACGCCGAGCTCACGGGCGACGTCGGCAACAGCTGCTCGACGCTCGGCCTCCAGTCGCTCCGCTGCGGCCGTCGCCTCCGGATCGAGTGTGACAGGGACAGTCTCGGCGTCCTCCACCTCGGGCTCGGGAGCACTGTTGTTCGGTTCCGCCGGCGCCTGCGGCATCAATCTGTCGAGCGCACCGCGCTGCAACAGGCTGATTGCCGCGCCGCTCTGCCGCGCGTTCATTGCCTCCAGGATGAGCCCGCGCTGATTCGAATTCAGTCGACGCCACCGGTCGACAATCTCGCCCGCGACGCCCCGCAACCACTCGCCGACATCCGATTCTTCCGGAACCGGCCACCGATGAGTATCCGCGAAGCCGAAGACAATGCCGTTGACCTCCTGCGCCAGCAGCACCAACGGCGCGGTGTCCCGGCTGGGCGCGGCCGGAACGCCAAGCCTGCCGAGCACCTCGTTGAACGTGTCCCGTCCGTACTGATCGCGTAGCGCTCGAAGCGCCGCCGCATCACCGCGCTTCGCCCGGTGCAGGGTCGTGTCTGTGCCAGGCTGCCCCGGCCTTTCCAGATCGTCCGCGGTCGAATTCGACGACCGGGCCGCGTCTTCAGAGGTCAGGGCCTCCGCCCGATCGCCGCCAGGCGCCTCATCTCGAACGGACGGGCGCGATAACCGGATCTCCATCCAGACCGTCTTGCCCGGCTGTCCATCCCGTGCCAGATCTACCCCGCGCGCGGTCGTGAGCTCCGCGATGATGCCGGAGCCTCGGCCGTGGGTTCCGGCCGCGCGCTCGCCCAATGCGAACGGGTCCGAGTCGGCGGCGTCCAATTCGGTCAGGGTGAAAGCGGCCAGCAGCGCCTCCTCGGCGTCCCTGTCGACCGCGGTCAATGGCGCCGCGTCGTCGTCCTGCTCGACAGCACTCTCCGGGCGCCACTTCGGCAGGCCGCGTGAGGTGTCGGCGACTTCAACCCGCAAAACGTCGTCGATCAACCACGCCCGTATCGCCGCGCCGCCCTGTTTCGCATAGAGGCCGACGTTGCCGACCACTTCCGATACCGCTAGCTGAACGTCGTCGATCTGCCGGTCATCCGCGCCCGCGCGCTCCAGCAAGTCGCCGATCATTCGCCGGGCCCTGGAGGTACCGGCCTGAACTTCACCGCGCTCCAGCACCAATTCCGCGGCAGGCTCTGACGTGACCTTCGACGGGTCGGTTTGCCCAGGGGACGCGAAGAGCGTGAAGTACCGCGTTCGTTCCCCGTTCGCGCGTAACTCGAAGCCCCATGTGCCGGCCAACCGCTCTACGAGTTCGATAGCCCGGCCGGAGTCGGTCTGCGGAACCGCCTGCTCGTCACGAGCCGGAGTTTCCCGGCTCTGGTCGGTGACTTCGACCGATACCCACCGGGCGTGACCCTCGCCGCCGTTCGTCGCCCGAACCACCGCTGTCCCTTGCGCAGTCCCCAGAAGTGCCGCGATCACTGCCTCGGCTGCCTCGGCGTGATCCCCGACCGGCCAATCGCGCATCACGGTGTCTTGCAGCTGCTGCCGCAGCTCTCGAGCCCGTTGCGCCGCGATGTCGGCGCCGTTGTCCGGCTGTTGCGTGTTGGAGCCGTCGGGTGGCATCGCGGCGTGGCCCCATTCCGCGCCGCTGTCGGGATTCCGGTTGAAGCCCATCGCCCAGCGGGGAACGTCGCGGGGTATATGGGTCGCCGATACATGGTTTCGGGCGGTCAGCCCAAGTGCCGCATCTTGATCCAGGTCGTAGTAGGCGTCTACCGCGCCATGTGGTGGCCCCGTACGCCGGCGGCCGACGGGAGCGGCGCCGCCCCCTTCCGGCGGCGTATCACCTTCGGTGCTATCCGCCGACACGGTGAAAGGTAGGAGGCCTGCGCGAAGCGCCGCGGCCGCCATTCCCGCGCGATGATGAGTGCCCAGCTTCTGATTGATGTTGTACACGTAAGTTTTCGCGGACTGGCGGGTCACGCCGAGCGCCTCCGCGATCTCGTTGTCGTCCTTTCCTGCCGCGACGTGGGCGAGGACTTCGGCTTCGCGAGGAGTCAGATCGGGTGCGCCGGCGGCGGCTTCCGCCACGCCGGTGACGACGGGTCTGGGCGGCAGGATGCCCGTGCGTATGGCCACCGCGACCGACGCGGCGCGGGTTCCCACACCGAGCTTGCGGTTGGTCCGAGACGCGTACGACTCCACGGTCTGCTGGGTCAGACCTACTTCAGCGGCTATCTCGGCGCTCGTCATGCCTGCCGCGACCAGGGCGAGAACCTCGAGTTCGCGGGCGTTCAATTTCGGCAGAACAGCGTTGGGATCGGCTGCTTCCACCGTAGGTGAAAGGATGCCCGTGCTCACCGCCACCGCGACCATTCCCGCGCGCGTGCTCGTGCCGAGCTTGTCGCCGATGCGGTCCGCATGGGAATTCACGGCGTCCACCGAAATCGTGAGCGCCGCCGCGATTCGAGGGCTCGATTCGCCATCTGCGACCAGTGTCAGGACCTCGATTTCGCGAGGGGTCAACTCGGGAAGGGGGGAATGGGCTGGGTCGGCGTGGTTCTCCCGTGTGTGCGGCAGAATGCCGCTTCGGATAGCCGTCACTACCGCCGTCACCCGATCCGCGGCGCCGAGTTTGTGTTCGATGCGCCCCAGGTGAGCCCGGACCGTGGTTTCCTTCAATCCGAGCAGGACACCGATTTCTCGGAGCGACTTGTCTTCCGCGACCAGCTGGAGCTCGGTGAACTCGAGATCGGTCAGCGTGCCGGTGCTGTCGAGCGGCTCCATCGGCAACAGACGGACGAATGTCTTGATCGCGTCGCCCTGGAGAGGTGAGATTTCTCGGCCGTTCTCGACCGCGGAGACGACGTCGATGACGCGTCTGCGCACGAGCGGACTCAGGTCACCGAGAATGGCCAGATCAAGTGCATCCATCCGGCCCAGCGCCTGGCTCACCGGGTGAAGCTCCCCCGCACCCTCAATTTGCCGATAGGCGGCGGTGATCCCATCCCTCACGCGAGTGAAGTCCCGAGGAAGACCGACCCTTTCTTGGTCCTGCTCCGGTACCGGTCGGATCGCGCTGGTCTGCTGCCGACGCGCATGGCTGGAACGATCGTCAGAGTTCTTCGCATCGGACCGCACGCCCGGTGTCGGCGCGAAGACAGGCGTCTTCGTCGGACTCTCGGGCGGCGGCTGCGGTGGGGGAGGAGGTTGTTTCTTGCGTCGTCTGGATTTGTCGTCCGGCGCGGCTCCCATTTGGGTGACCAGGCGCTTCCGCTGCCTCTTCCCCTGTGGTTGTGGGGCAGGTTGAAGGTGCGGCACTCCGCCTACGGCGGGAAGGCGGCTGGGGTCCTGGTCGTATTCGAGGGAGTGCGGGTTCAGCTGCGGCGCTGAGGGTTTCTGGGGAGCGCCGGGGGCCTCGGGGTTGGGTTCGGTGGCGTATCGCGACGGCATGGCGAGTGACGCGGGCGGCTTACCGAGCCCGGCGTCCAGACCGGTTTCCGGCGCGGCGAGATGGCGATCCGACAGGGGATTGGTGATGTCCGGGGGACGTGGTGATGTGGAGTCGGGGTTGTCCGGGTTCTGGTAGGCGCGGCCCAAGCCGACGGAATCGATAGGCAGGGGAGTCAGCGCGGGCGGGCGCGGTATGACGGGTATGGCGTTGTCGGGTGGTTCGTCCTCCAGCGGGTAGGAGACGCCGGGGATGGTTACGTAATCCCCTGACGGCTTCTTTTGGACACTGTGGTCCCGAGGGTCTTGCCAAACACTGTGCTCGCGCGGGTCTTTCTGGACGTTGTGCTCCCGGGGGTCGTCCACGACGGTTCCCGGTGGGGTGGGGAATTCCTCTGGATCGGCGTCGGGTTCGTCGTCGCTGTCCGGGCGGCCGGTCGCGGCGACGGGGGCCGGTGGTGTTGTGGCGGGCTGTGGGGTCTCTCCGTGGTCGTTTGTCGGGGATCCTGTCGGTGGAGTCGGCGTGCTCGTGTGCCCGGTAGGACCATCCGGTGTGTGGCCCGACAGCGCCGCCGCTCCGGCGTAAGGGAGGGGGTTCAGCGGGGATGCGGCAGAGGGGGTTCTGCCCGCTGTTGCTTGCGCGGAGGTGGCGGAAGGTTCTCCCGGTGACCTGGTCTGTTGCGCGGTTTCGGTTCCGGCGCGACCGGCAGGGTGCGGGTTGTCCGGGGTGGACGGCGGGTGCGCGACGGAGTTGCCGGCGTCGGGCGCGGGGTGGGTCGAGGCCGATGGTGGGGAACCGGGACCGGACTTCGAGGAGACAGGGTTCGTGCCGGTGCTGTTCGCGTCGGTTCCGGGGCGCGGTGGGTTCGTCTGCGCGACCGGGTTGTTCGCGTCGGCGGCGGGGCGTGCGGTGGCCGCCGGTGGTGTGACCTCTTGTTTCGGTGCACTCGGCGGTACGAGCGGATTGTTCGCATCGTGAGCCGGCGATACCGGTGGTGTGACGTCGACGGCTGGTTTCTGCGCAGGTGCCGAGACGGTGGGATCGATCGCGTCCGGCTGTTGCGGGTTCGACGTGAGTTCGGCTGTCATTCGGGCGAACTCCGCGTCGACGTCGAGGAGCGGTTGTCCCTCGTGGGCGGGGGCCCCCTCCTCCAGCGTTGCACCGGCCGGTCGGGGTCCGGGCAGGTCTGGGCCGTTGCCGGCCGTCTGTTCCGGCGGCGACACCATGTACAGGGTTCCGTCGGCTCCCTGCTCGATCATGAACGGATCGGTGTAAGGCCCGCTCCCGTCGAGGACTT
Source organism: Nocardia sp. NPDC057455 (assembly GCF_042802775.1). Lineage (NCBI taxonomy): Bacteria > Bacillati > Actinomycetota > Actinomycetes > Mycobacteriales > Nocardiaceae > Nocardia > Nocardia sp. NPDC057455. Next base: position 5,159 of record NZ_JBHVDM010000066.1, read on the forward strand.
CGGCGCCGAACGTGGGGATGTCCGATTGAGTGACGGTCCCTTCGGTGATCACATCGATGCCCCGCTGGTCCGGACGCACCTGAGGATCGCTGATCCGGAACTGGCGGGTCTGCATCGGTGTGGCCGAGCCGCCTTCGGGAGGCGCGGCGACGGCGGCCGAGCTACGCGCGACTGCCGTATCGCCCCACGCCGGGAACGAGCCGCCCCGGCCCGGGGACGAGGGCTGCGATGGTCCCCCCGACGGGTGGTTCGGCGCGTGCCCGGGCAATGCGGTTCCGCCGTTTCCGTCCGGCAGTGGCCCAGGGCCGTCGCCTGTGAGGAATCTGGCGAGGTCGTTGCGCTCCGATCCCGTCGCGTTGTCGAACAGATCGCGGAAGATCTGCTCGCCCTCCGCCATCATCTCCGGAGTGAGGCCGTCCGGCCGGTCCACCGAACCATCGCCGAACCCGGCCTCGGGCCCCCTCGCTCGCGGCGAACCCACCTCGCTGGTGGTGGAAATGCCTTCGGGGCTCGCCGTTCGCGTCTGCGGCGGCTGACCATCTCCGGACGCGGAAATCCTGGTCAGCGGCCCGGCGCTGTCGGGGGGCAAGCCGGAATCCGATGACACTCCCCGTCCGGGCATACCCGTGTACGCACCGGCCCGCGCCGCCCGCACCGATGCCCCGAGCGACCCGACGAGGCCGGAGCCGAACCCGGTCCACACCATGGTGGCCAGGTCCTTGCCACGCATTTCGCCCTCCGTCAGAGCGAATGCGGTCAGGCCGCCCGCCAGACCACCGGCCATACCGCCCACGCCGCCCGCGGCCACGGTGCCGAGTACCCGGCCGCCCACTCGCATCGCCGCGGGCGCGACACGACGGCCGACCTCGACACCGACCAAACCACCGACGGCGCCTGCTGCCGCTCCGATCTTGACCTGCTGCCAATCCACCGCCTTCCGGTGGCCTTGCGCGATCTGAACACGCTGCGCGAGGTAGGGAACTCCACCGCCGATCGCCGTCCCGAGGAAGACGCCTTTCGAGGCCAGCACGAGTCGCGGGTGCTCGGTGACGAACCGCGCGGCGCGGGTCAGCATGGTCAGCACCAGGTCGCGCTTGGCGAGTTCCATTCCCGCCCTCGCCTCGGCGCGGTCGGCGATCGCCTTCACGATGCTGCCGGGCGGAGGCATCGCCATATCGATGATCACTTGGGCCAGCAGCGCTCCGGCGATGCCGATGAGGACATACTGCTGGTACTCGATGGCCGTCGCGTTGTCGTACAACTGCCGCGCCATGGCGTTGTTGAATTCGATCTGCGCCTGGATCTGGTCGATGATCTTGCGGTATTGCTTCTGGATCTCCGTACCGGTCTCGCCCTCGACCGCCTTCTCCAACTGCTCCACCGTCGGCTGGAGCTGACGCAGCACCACGACGAGCCCGTTCGCCGCGTCCGACCAGGTGTCGGCGCTGCGTCGCATCGCCTCCGGGTCCCCCTCCGGAAAGTGTCCCAGCACCAGGTCGGTCAGCCATTGGGGAAAGTAGTCCGGAATCTGGACCATCAGGCGCTCGATCGTCCGCGCGCGTGCTCGACGACCAGCCGGTGCAGCACTTTCGCCGGTCCGCAGGCATCCTCGCCGTGCAGTTCGACTTCGGTGAACCCTTCGACCACCGCCGTTCGTGGGTCGAAGCGATCACCGGGGAAGCAGGCTCGGATCAGTTGGGCACGCCACTGCCGGTAACCACGGACGATCGCGGCCAGCGTGTCGTCGCGGTTCCACGGCCCGCTGATGCGTTGGTACTCCATGAGCAACGACCGATGCGCCGACTGCCGGACATGAGGACCCGCCCCCGCTTCGAGTATCCGGCCCAGGTCGCGCACGATGGTCGAATACATCGGTCGCGCATCGGACCCGGCTACCCGCTCACCCGATCGAATTGCGGTCTCGACCTTTTCGGAAAGCAGCGCCGGATTCGCCACCGTGACCCGGTCGAGCAGAATCCAGCCGCCGGTGACCGGATCCTTTCCCTCCTCGGGCGCGCGATCCGACACCACGCGGGACACCGCGCCGTCTCGGAGATCGGTGATCTCCAACCCGGCCGCCTCGATGAAGGGATACCTGCCGAGGACGCCGTCGATGGCCGCCGCGATCTCGTCGACCGTGCGTTTGGACACGCCGGAGGCCTCGAATCCGGTGATCCGGAGGCCATGGCGAGCGGCGAGTTCCTGCGCGGCGGCCACGGCGTCCGGGTCCGTCCGTACCAGGGAGCGCTTCGCTTCCGCCGGGACCGGCTTCGGCTTGCGCCGTTTCGCGTCCTTACCAGGTTTTCCAGGTTGTGCCGCGTCGGGCCGGGGACCTTTGCGGCGCGGCGGGTAGGCCTGGCCCGGTGACGGCCCGCCCGCGTTTCGCGACCACGGGGTGCCGGGTGCGTTTCGCATCCAAGGCGAATCGGTGGGTGGCCTGGTCCATCGGCCCTCCGGTGTCCGTTGGACGGCCGCCGGTGGGTTTGTGCCCGGCTTGGGTGTCGCCGCCGCAGGGGGTGGGTCGGCGGCGGGAGGGGTGGCGGTCGCGCGGGACGCCGGTGGCGGCGCGGCTCCTCGCGTTGTCGGCGTTGCCCGGTCCGGGACCGAAGGCGTCGGGGACGAGTTGGGGAACGGCTCTTGCCCCGGTGAGCCGGAGCTGTCGTTCGGGCCGTAGTCGCCGGGGTTCGTCCGGCCGGGCGAGATCGGGTCGGCGGCCGGTTGGTAGCCGGGCTGCTGGGTCTCCTGCGCAGCCGTGGGGTCGTACGCCGTCGCGGCGGGATCGGAGGCCGGAGCGGGGGAGTTGTGTGCCGGGTAGGGCGCGGTGTCGCGAGCGGAGCTGGGCTCGGCGGCATTCGGCGTGGAGACGGGCTGATAGGGCGATGGGCTCTGCCACTGCGGTCCGCCGAACGGAACGCTGTCGACCGGATCGGAGCCGAACGGGTCCTGATCGCGAAGTTGGGAGCCGATGTTCTGGTCCTGGTTCTGCAGGACATTACCGGCGTCCGCGACGCTGCTGCTCATCCCGCGCAGATTGTGGACCAGGTTCTCGAAGCCGGTGATGCCCTTGTCGGCCGCGGGCTCATAGCTGTCGCCGAAGATCCGGCCCGGCTCGTCGTCGCCCCAGCACTTGCCTTCGGCGGCGAGCCTCTGCTTCAGGCGCGCGAGTTCCTCCTGCGCCGCGTCGGCGATGGCGGCGAGTTCCGGGGTCAGCGCTCGCAGCAGGTCCGTATCCACCCGCAACGATCGACCCATATCCCGGCAAACCCTTCACCCTGCCTCAACGACACCGAGAGAAGATATTGTCCTCTGGGACCTTCTCCGGCCCCGTGTCGTCTCTTCCCGAAGCTGGGAACGGCCGAGGGTGGGATCAGCTCGATTGTGTATGCGCGGGCCGTGAATCGGCCGGTCACGTGCGGCGGTCGCCGGTCGCGAGCGGGCCGACCGGCCCTGTTACTTCTGCGGCGAACTCAGCGACGGTTGGTGCAGGTCGAAGTAGGCGACGTCACCCATGAGGGCGTTCTCCTCCTCGAACAGCGACCGCAGATCGTCCGGTATCTCGATCTTCTCGTGTTCGCGGGCCTCGGCTTCGGAAGTGAAGTACACCGTCTCGACGAATCCGTCGTCGCCGTAGGTCGCCAGCGTGCCGCCGAGGATTTCCGGGCGCACCTCGTGCACCCGATCGCCCGACTGGGCCAGTATCTCGCGCATCCGTCCCGCGTCCCGGGTGTGGCCCTCCATGACCTGCACGAATCCGGCGCGGTCGGATCCGCCACCCATCCACTGCGTGACTTCGGCGCAGTCCATGAACGTGACCGGTCCGTCGAAGCACTGCTCGGTCTCCCGCCACCAGGCGCCTTGCTCCGGGCGCGCGCTGTTGCGGCGGGCGGCCTCCTCGGATTCGAAGCGGGCGAGCGCGATGAAGGTGCCGTCGTCGCACAGCCCGCTGGTGGTGCCGAGATAGCCGACGGCTCCCGGTTGCAGCTCCTCGTTCCAGCGATCCATGCATCGACGCAGCCGGGCGGGGTCGGCGGCCTTGCCTTGTATGACTTGGATGAACATCGGTTCCTCCTCGGTGCGGAGCGATCACTCCGCGGTGTCGCCGGGCCGTCGCATCGTGGTCCACCGAGGGCGGGACTCCGCACGGCCCGCGATCGCGGCCGGCGCACAGTCAATCGTTCGCCGCTCGGATGCCGCACGCAAGTGCCGGGCGCCGTGCCGGCGCGGGCGAGCCGCTCGGTATCGATCCGGGAGGAGAGCGTTCGTCCGCGCCGAGGGGCGCAGCACGCAGGATGAATCCGGCCGAGAACTCGCAGCCCGGGTGCTCGTGGCAGACGCCGTGCCGTAGGAGGTCAGGCGGCGGGGAGGGGCGTGTGAGCGCGGCAGGAGGCTTCGTTGTCGCGTTCTGTGATGCGGACGTACAGCCGGATCAGCACGTCGCGCAGGGTGAGGCCCAGCTGCGCGGCGTGCAGGGCGGCCAGTTCCAGCGCGAGGTCGCTGGTGAGCGTGCCGGGATCGCTGAGTATTTCGTCCAGCGCCATCCCGCTGACCGCCTGCTCGCGGGTCAGGACGACGGAGGGCAGCCAGCTGAGTTCCCACGACGCGCCGGAGGTGTATGGCAGCAGCCGGGCGTTTTCCGGGGTGATGTCGCTGGTGATGATCGAATCGGTGATGTCGAGTGCCATGATCCGCTCTCATTCACTCTGTTTCGGGGTGACGGGGGACCCGCCGCTCGTCGGGTGCGGTGACCGTGCCCGGACGGGGTGGACTCGTCCGTGCCTCGGTCGCATCGGTGTGCAGGCGTCAGGTGATCGGCGCGTGCGATGCGGCGGGGTGGTCACACCTGGCCGCGAATGAGGCCGGGCCGCGCCATGACGAGGTATCCGTGAACCGGCACCTCCTAGAGTTATCGGGTCACCGAGGCCGGCGCGGTCGGAAACCCTTGCGCCGAGGCCGAATTGCGGTGACTTCGAGTTCAAGGCTAGGGGCGGCCACCGCATGCTGTCAACGAAGCTTTAGCGCTTCGTGATGATATTGCATAAGCTTTGATGCCGCTCAATGAGCGAATCGCTCAATACGCGACCTGAATCCGCGCGATTTTCTGGCATAGCCCGTCGGCGGAGTCGGCGCGGCACGTTTCTGCGCCTGTGTGGCAATCCTTCCTGGCAAGGGCGTCGGATACGGCTGGATCTCTGGTTGGCAACGAAATTCAGCGAACGCGATTCATCGGATGCCCTTTGCCACCTGATGATTAGAATGACGCATCGTGACATGCCGTGAGCATGCGTACGCACGGCGCAGGATGGGAGGCACGGGATGGCTGACGTGGGCTCGGATGAGCAGGTCGGCAACCTGGTCCGCAGGCTACGACTGGAACGCGGCTACACCCAGGCGGCGCTCGCCACCCGAGCGGGCTGTTCCCGCAGCCTGATTCAGCAGATCGAGAACGGCAGCCGGATTCCGCCGCTCGCGCTGCGGGAACGCCTGAGCCTCGCCCTCGGCGCGGAACTGCCGACCGACGGCAGCGCCGATCCCGCGACCGATCCGACCAGCAGCGCTTACTACGACTTGCGGATGAGATTCAACGTCCTGCTGGGCAAGGACCCCGAGTTGGTGTCGCGCGCACTGGGTATCGCGCAAAGCCTGATCGACGCCTCCGGCGCGCGAGCGGAAATCGAACCGCTACGCCTGGTCGCCGATCGGCAGCTGGAACGCGCCGAGGAGATCCTCGCGCAGATTCCCTCGCGCAGCGCCACGGTGTGGGAATGGAACACCGTCATCGACTGGCTGACGATCCTGGAGCAGGCCACCACCGCGGTTCGCGCGATCCATACCGCGGACCTGGGCACGATCGGCGGCGACGTCGGCGACGACTATCACGCGGCGATCCTGCGCCTGGCCGACAAGACCCATCCGCCGAAGATCGACGTGCGGCGGATGTACGTGCTCGACGACATCTCGGACGTCTGGCCCTATGACGACAAGCTGTGGAAACAGGCGCGATCGGGCGTGGAGAGTGTGCTGGTCAAGCGTGAATACGCCCGCAACGCGCAGAGCATGCTGGTGGTCGACGACCGCTACGTCGCGGTGGGCGAGTACGACTACTCGCGCCAGGCCAGGGTGGCGACGCGCTTCTCCGCGCTGAAACACGACGTCGCGTTCGCGGTCCGGCGGTTCGAGAAGCTCTACGACCTTCGACGCGCCGGTTCGGCCATCGTGGTCGACCAGATCGTCGCGCAACCGCCATTGGCGGAGTTCGAACGACTCGCCGAGGGCAACTGTCGCAACCTGTTCCGCGCCGCGCTCCAAGAGAAATGGAACACCATGCCCGCACCGGGCGACTCTTCAGAAGGCGAGGTTCCGTGACTCAGAGCCACGTGCTCACCGATCCGCTCGCCGACCTGGCGACGCTGACCAATCGCTCCGAGGCCAGGAAACGGCAAGTGCGCGGGCACGTTTCGCGGGATGCCCGGTTCGCGGGGACCGGCGGCCTGCGCTACTCGGGTGTCATCGACGCCTACCACGGCGAAACCGGCCGGGCCCCGGACGCGCACGCCGTCGCGGCACTGGACCGGGCGTGGCGAGAGAGCCTGCACATCGCGCCCTCCGCGGAGTATCTCGACGGCAAGCTCTACGACAAGCGCCAGCCGTTGATTCTGCGAGAGCTGGCGGCTCGCAAGCTGTTCGAGCGCCTGTCGCATCCGGTGGAAGGGGTGCCCGGCGTCCGGGTGCGGGCGGAAGAGGTGATCGTCTGTCCGTATTCGAGCACGATGCTGCTCGAGGAGGCAGTCGCAAGCCTGGCCAGGCCCGGCGGTGTGATCGTGTGCCCGGAGGGCTTCTACAAGAGCTCCAGCATCCACGTGGAGAAATTCGGCTTGCGAATCGTGTCGTGCCCGGTGGCTCCGGACGACGCGTTCAAGATCGATCCCGCCCGGCTGGCCCGCTGCCTCGACGAGCTGCGTGCGACGGGCGAACTGTGCGGCGTGCTGCTCACGCTGCCGGGCAACCCGGTGGTCGCGGACTACACGGCCGCCGAGTTGACGGAGATCGGCCGCGTGCTGCTCGACGGCGGTGTTCCCGTCATCTGCGATATGGCCTTCGACCGGCTGGTGGCCTCGCACATCCCGATCGCCGCGCTGCACGTGCAGACCGAGCAGGGCATCCGGCGGTTGTACGACGTGGTACTGACCATCACGGGAAATTCCAAGGGTTACAACGCCTTCGGTCCATGCAAGATGGGTGCCGCGTGCACCGGCGACAGCGCGTGGCTGGAGCGCATCCGGGAACGGCTCACCATCTCGTTCCAGCGCGAGACCACTCACTTGGCTCGCGCGATCCTCGAGCACACCCCCGAGGACTACTTCGACCGCAACCACGCGCTGATGCGCGCGCAGATCGAGCGGGCGTGCGGCCATATCGCCGCGATCAACACCCGGCTCGGGGCCGACGTGCTGCGACCGCTGGGCAACCCGGAAGGGATGTTCGTCTCGGTGGTGTTCGATCGCGTGCTCCTCGACGCGGCGGGCGTGCGCACGAGTGCGCAGGTGGAAGACCTGTTGCTCGCCGTGTCCGGCGTCGACAGCGTCGCGCTGGATCGCACCGGATCGCTGCGTCCCGGCGTCCGGTTGAACGTTCTCGCTCCCCGCAAAGCGCCGCGGCAAGAATCGCCCGCTTTGCTCGAGGAACTCTTCGACCGGCTGGAGCAATTGATCCGCGACATCGCCGGCGGGCTCACCTATCGCGGCGCGCTCGCCGATCGCGGCCTGACCGCCCTCGTCGCGGAATCCACGGTCACGCGGTGATCGTCGGGGTGCTTCGTGAGACCGCGCCACGGGAGACTCGCGTAGCGCTCACGCCGGATGGGGTGCGCGAACTTTCGACGGCGGGGCTCCGAGTGCTCGTGCAGGAAGGCGCGGGGCGAAGTGCGGGATTCACCGATGCGGCCTACCGTGCGGCAGGCGCGGACGTCGTCGGGGATGGCGTGACGGTATTCGAGCGCGCGGGCGTCGTCGTCTGGGTGAAACCGCCCGCATACGACCTGGATTCGATGCCGTTGCGCGCGGGGACGACGCTGGTCGGCTTCCAGGATCCGCACTATCGTCGCGCCGAGATCGATCGGTTGCGCCGCCGCGGCATCGAATCGGTCGCCTTCGACCAGGTGCCGCGCGACGACTCGACCACCGAGATCGATGCGCTGTCCGGCATGAGCCGGATCGCGGGTGCGGAGGGTTACGCCGAAGGCAGGCGACTGCTCGCCCCCGCGCGGCTCACCCGCCCGATCCGTGCCCTCGTGCTGGGGTGCGGGGCGGCCGGGCTCGCCGCGATCGCGGCCGCGCGCGCGTTCGACGACGAGAAGCCGACAGCGGTCGGCAACCGCCTCGCGCAACGGGCGGCCGCGTTCGAGGCGGGCGCCGGGCAGTTCGTGCCGAACCGGGACGACAACGCGGCGTTGCTGGAATCGCTCGCCGCGACGCCGCCCGACCTCGTCGTCTGCACCGCCGTGCACCGCGGATCCCCCGCGCCCCGCCTGCTCGGGCAGGCGGCGTTGCGTCTACTCGGCCCGGGGACAGTGATCGTGGACCTCGTGGCCAAGGCGGGCGGCAATTGCGTCGCGACCGTTCCGGACCGGACGGTGACCCTGCCCAACGGTGTCGTCGTCACCCATCGCTCCAATTACCCGGCGAGCCGTCCGGCGTCGGCCAGTCGTGCCTACGCCGCGGCGACGGCCGCCATGGTGCTGCGGATCGCCGAGGAGCGCGGAAGTCCCTTGACGCTCGACGAGAACGTGTTCTAATTTTTGGCATGCGCAGATTTGACGGCCGCCGCGTGGTGGTGACGGGAGCGGGATCCGGCATCGGTCAGGGCATCGCCTTGCGGTTGCTGGACGAAGGGGCGCAGCTGGTCGCCGCCGACATCGATGCGGCGGGCCTGGCCACCACCGCGGACAAGGTGGGCGACGGCGCCGAACGACTGCGAACGGTCGAGGTCGACACCGCCGATCCGGAATCGGTGCGCACCGCGATCGGAACGGCGATCGAGTTTCTCGGCGGGCTGGACGTGCTGGTCAACGCGGCGGGCATTCTTCGCCCCGGGCGGACCCACGAGATGCCGCTCGAGGTGTGGAACCAGGTGATCGGGGTGAATCTCACCGGCACCTTCCTGATGACCCAGGCCGCGTTGCCCGCTCTGCTGGACACCGGACGCGGGGTGGTGGTCAACATCTCCTCCACCGCGGCGTTCAGCGCGGCGCCCTACCTGGCCTCGTACGCGGCGTCCAAAGGCGGCGTGAACGCCTTCACGCACGCCATCGCCTTGGAGTACGCCAAACAGGGCTTGCGCGCGGTGAACATCGTGCCGGCCGGCATCACCAGCGGTATCACGACGAAGTCCATCCTGGCTCAGCCCGAGGGTTTCGATCCGCAGTTGTTCTCCCGGATGACGGGCTGGCTGAACGGGGGCGCGCTGGGTAGCCCCGAAGACATCGCCGGCGTGGTCGCCATGGTCGCCTCCGATGACGGTCGGTACATGACCGGCACCGAGATCCGGGTCGACGGCGGCGCGCTGATGTGAGTCAGCGGGGCGTCGCCACCAGCAGGTGGTGCGGAATCGGCGTATTCGCGAGCCGCCGGTGCTCGACCGCGCAGCCCGCCTGTTCCAGCACCGCGATCACCTCCGGCACCGGGCGCAGGGTGAAGCCGTACGACGTGAACGGCAGCTTCGCCATCGCGTCCGGATCACCGATGCCGATCACCAGACGACCGCCCGGCCGGACAACCCGCGCGAGTTCGGCGCAGGCGGCCGGCAGATCCGGCACGAAGTAGACGGTGTTGACGGTGATCGCGGCATCGAGGCTGTCGTCCGGCAAGGGCAGCGCGGTGAGCGACCCCTCGAGCAGTCGCAGGTGACCGGACTCGATGTCGCCGCGGTGACCCGAGCGGGCGCGTGCCAGCATGTCCGCGGAGATCTCGACCCCGTGCACCACACCGTCCGCGCCGACCCGATCGAGCAGCAGGGAAAGGCCTGCGCCGCCGCCGAATCCGACGTCGGCCGCCGTGCTGCCAGGCGCGACGGAGGCCGCCTCCACCGCCCCGGCGATGGCGGCCTTGTTGCCGCGATCGAGCACGAAAGCGATACCTCTGCCGAGCACACCGTGGGGATTCCCGAGCTGACCGGCAAGGGTGGACAACAGGCGGGTCCGAACGGAACTCATGGGCGCCATCGTATCGGCACGGGCCGTATCGGACGGTGCCGCGAATACTGTTCCCCTGGTATCCGTCCGGGTACCGCGTTGTCTAGCGAAGGACGACCTCGATGCGCCGACCGATGATCGTTCTCGCCGCCTGCGCGCTGGCTTTGCTGCCCGGTCGGCCCGCCTCCGCCGCCACGTCATGGGGGCCACTCGCGCCCCCGAATCCGTTCCTCGGGCCGCCCGGCACCGCGACCATGCACGGCGACGCGGGGTCCTCGGACGTGACCGCGCTCCCCGGGCCCGGCGAGGCCGCCGCGGTCGCGGCGTATCCACTGGCCTCCGCGTGCCCCACGCTGCTGGAAGGATCGGACCGCCTCGTCGTCGCCCTGTGCACCGCGATCGCGGGGCAGACCCCGACGGTGCATCTGCTCGATCCCGCGTCACCGGGGCCGCTGGCGGGCTCGCTCGCCGCACTGCCGTTGACCAAAGGAAGTCTGCTCGGTGGCGTGTACGCCTATCTGGACCAGGACGACCGCTTGGTGGTCGTGGACGGGACCGATCGGCTGCTGCGGATACGGCACGAACGCGACGCGACGGGGACGTGGCGGTTGATCAGCGAAGACTTCGCCGATCTCGGTCCGGTGCTCCCGGCCGGGGACGCCGTGACCGGACTCGTGCCGGACTGGTCGGGCAACGTGTGGTTCGCGTCCGGTCAGGGCGTGGCCGGGTTCGTCACGGCTGCCGGTCAGGTCGCGGCGCTCGCGCTGCCCGCGGGTGAGCGCGTGGCCAACAGCATCTCGGCGGCGCCGAGCGGTCAGGTCGCCGTGGCTACGACGCACGCGTTGTACGAACTGCGCGCCACGTCCGGCGGCGCGGAGATCGTGTGGCGCGCGCCGTACGACCGGGGCTCGGCGCGCAAGCCGGGGCAGCTGAGTTGGGGCACCGGCGCGACCCCCACCTACTTCGGTCCGCGCACCGGTGCGGACTACCTGACCATCGTCGACAACGCCGACGGACAGGTGCATGCCCTGGTATTCCGTTCGGGGACCGGTGAACTGGTGTGTGCGGCCCCGGCGCTCGGAGCAGGCGGCGCGGGCACCGAGAATTCGCCGGTCGGGATCGGCCGCTCGGTGTTCGTGGCGAGCACATACGGATACCCCTACCCGGCGCTGCCCGACGGAGCTGGACCGGCGGCGCCGCCGAGCGCGCCGTTCACCGGTGGCATGACGCGCGTCGATGTGGACGGTGACGGATGCCGCGTGGTGTGGGAGAACACGGTGCGCAGTGCGGCCGTACCGCGCTTGTCCACCGCCGACGGCCGGCTGTACACCGTCGCGCGCGTCGGTCCGGACCAGACCACGCCTCTGGACGGGTACGCGTTCACCATCCTCGACCCGGAAACCGGTGCGGTTACCGCGTCGCACCCCCTTCCAGGCACCATCGTCGACGATCCCCTCCAGACCGCGCCGCTGATCACGCGGGACGGCCACCTGCTGCAAGGAACAGTCACCGGGGTTCTGCGCGTCGGCTGAGCCGTGCGGCCGTGAGGAAAGTGACTCGGGTTCCCACTCGGGCATGTCGCCTCCGATCCGGAGTTCCGTCCGCGAATACAGGCACCCCGGGGTTTGGGCGGTCAGCCATCCCAACTCGAGCGGGGCGTCCCGCTCGCGCGCGGACGAACCGCCTCGGCAGGGGACAGGCGCCGACCGGGCGGTGAAATGTGACGTGCGTCTCTCGAACTCGGCTGTGGCGATGTCGATTTCGCGAGGTTCCGGCTCTCGTAGCACGGGATGAGGCGAAGATCACATACCGCGTTACGGTTGCGGCCGAGGTGCTGAATCGGGCGTATGTGGCGGGCGAACGACTGCTCTTTTCGCAACCGGTTAATCCGGAGCCTGTCGGGGAACTGCCCGGTCTTCCCCGTGTGCCACTATGTCCTTACCCGGTTTATTACCGCGTAAACAAACCTACGGTCTCTTTCTTTCGCAAGCTGACCAGCAACCGGCAATTCGTGCAAATGAACGTGCAGGTAGGAGCCCATGTCAGCAACCATGGAGAGGTCTATCTTGGGGCTCGGCTAACGCCTTCCAGGAGTTCCCCCGCTATTGCGGAGTGGATTCCCGGCGGGTGTTTCGGGTGTGTCACCGAGGTGGTGCTCGACCGTCGAAACAGCGATCGCGCGAGTCGCATGCGGTTAGCTGGCGGGGGGTGAAAGTGGGCGGCCGCCAGGGTTTGCTGAGGCGCTGCTTTATACGCTTGACCTCGGCGGGGAGGGTTGCGTAGGGATAACGATTGTGTAGAGTTGACGGTAACGCTGGCCGCAGCTCGAGCCGGACTCGCTGCGGCCAGCGGAACTCAAATGGGGGACTTCCGAACCGATCTCACACCGCGTAGCTGTCGATTGTCCCAGTAACGTCGCTCAGCGTGTGCTGAATGTTGGCTGCGTCACAGTGACAGGCCGGGCGCTCGGGGCATGGGCATCGGCGTTCGCCTGCTGGGTGACCGCACGGCGGCCCACCCCGAACACGTAAACCAGGAACAACGCCTCGGCGGTGAAGCCGATCGCGAGGCGGATCGGTGTTGGCAGCGGGCTCGGCGTCACGAATCCTTCGATCGAGCCACACACCAGCAATACTCCGACCAGGCCGAGCGCGACGGTCGCGGTCGCCCGTCCCTGCCTGGCCACCGCCTCCACCCGGCTGAGCTGTCCCGGATCGATCAGCGTCCAACCGAGTTTCAGGCCGACGCCGCCCGCGACGAACACCGCGGTGAGCTCCAGCGTGCCGTGCGGAAGGATGAACCCGAAGAACGAATCCAGCCGCCCCGCGTCGGCCATCAGCCCGGCGCTGACGCCGAGATTGAGCGCGTTCATGAACAGCAGATAGACCGCGGGCAGGATCAGTACGCCAGTGAACAAGGCGATGGCGGTCACCCACGCGTTGTTGGTCCACACCTGCGCGGCGAAGGCGCCCTGCGGATGCTCCGAGTAGTACGTCTCGAACGCTCCGCCCGGTGCGGTGAGACTTCCGGTGTCCTCGGGGATTCCGAGTACTTCGCGCGCCGACTCGAACCGGTCCACCCAGACGGCCGAGCCGGCCGATACGCACAAGAACACCGCGGCCACGCCGACCCACCACGGCCAGGATCGGTACAGCGCCGCGGGAAAGCGGTGTCCGAAGAACCGGCCGATCTCCTGCCAGGTGTCGGCTCGTGTCCCGAGCACCCGGCCGCGCGCACGCGCCAGCAGTGCGCTGAGCCCGGCGATCAGCTCCGGGTCGGGGCTGTGCGACTGCAACCGTGCCAGTTGCTGGGAGGTGCGGCGGTAGAGCACGACGAGTTCGTCCGCCTCCGCGCCGGTCAGCTTGCTCCGTTTGGCCAGGTAATCGAGCCGGTCCCACGCCCTGCGGTGCGTAAGGCTGTATGCGTCCACGTCCATTCGGTTGCCTCCCACTCCCGCCGCTCGCAAGAATGCTATCGACATGGCTGAGTTCACCACCGGCGAAGCAGTGGCCCTGGAGCTGCCGATCGCCCGGATCCCCACCAGGGCGAGCGCGTTCCTGATCGATGTGCTGGCTCAGTGCACGCTCGGGTTCGTGCTGCTGTTCGCGATCGTCACGCTGCTGCTGCCCGCGGGCGTCGACTCCGCCTGGCTGGAAGTGGTGATGCTGGTCACCATCGTGACCGTGCTGGTCGGCTACCCGGTGACCTGTGAGACCGCTTGGCGCGGGCGGACACTCGGCAAACTGATGCTCGGGCTGCGCGTGGTGCGCGCCGACGGCGGACCGATCGACTTCCGGCACGCGCTCACCCGCGGCCTGGCGGGTGCGATCGTAGATTTCTGGATGCTGGGCGGGTTCGGCGCCATCGCGGTACTCACCTCGATGTGCTCGCCGCACGCGCGGCGGATCGGTGACGTGCTCGCGGGCACCGTGGTCGTGCACGCGCAACGCCCACTGCCGCCGCCCGCGCTCGCGCTCGCGCCGCCGTGGCTGGCCGGCTGGAGCGCGCAGCTCGATCTGTCCGGCCTCCCGGAGGAGCTGGCGTTGGCTGTGCGGCAGTACCTGACGCGGTTGCGCACCCTGACGCCCGCGGCGCGACATCAGCTGGGCACGGCGCTCGTGGGCGAGGTGTGCGGGCGGCTGCGCGTCGCGCCGCCTGCCGGGTGTCCGCCGCCGCAGATCCTCGGCGCGGTCATCGCCGAACGACAGCGCCGGGCGCTGCCGCCGCCGGTCTATCCCGTGTTCGCGCCGCGCGTCGGTCAGCCGTTCGCCGCGACGTAGTCGTCCACCTCGCGAACGAACGCGTCCTGCCGGGCGGGTGTCAGCCAGGACGCGCGAAACGAGTTCCTGGCCAGCTCGGCCAGCCGATCGATGCCGAGGCCGGCCTGCTCGGCGAGTGCGAGGTAGTTGTCGGCCACGTACGCCCCGAAATACGCGGGATCGTCGCTGTTGACCGTCACCGTCAGCCCGCGGTCGAGCAGGCCGACGATCTGCGCGGACTTCATCTCGGCGGTGACGAAGGAGTTCGACACCGGACAGCAGGTGAGCGCGATTCCCTTGGCTTCGGCCAATTCGACCAGACGGTCGTCCTCGACGATGTTCGTGCCGTGGTCGAGACGGTCGACGCCGATGTCCTCCAGTGCCTGGCGGATGTGCTCGACCGAATCGGGCTGGTCGATATCGCAGTGCATCGTCAGCAGGAACCCTTCCGCGCGGGCGCGCTCGAAGACGGCGGCGAACTTGCCCGGCGGGTTGCCGCGCTCGTCGGAATCCAGCCCGACCCCGAGAATCCAGCTCTTGTACGGCAGCGCTTCCAGCAGCGTCGCCATGGCGTACTCCGCGGAGTGGTCGCGCAGGAAGCACAGGATCAGTTCGGCGGATATCCCCAGTTCACGCCGCGCCCGCGCGATCGCCGACCGGTATCCGCTGATCACCGTGGGCAACGGGACCCCGCGTCCGGTGTGCGCCTGCGGATCGAAGAACAGCTCGGCGTGGCGCACGCCTTGGCCGTGCGCCCGGCGCAGGTAGTCGAACGCGAGATCGTGGAAGTCCTCCGGGCGCTGGAGAACGCGCATCGCGGGGTAGTAGACCTGAAGGAACGACGAGAGGTCGTGGAACCGATAGGTCTGCTGAACCTCGTCCACGGTTTTCTCCGGCAGCTCGATGCCGTTGCGCCGGGCGAGGCGGAACTTCAGCTCCGGCTCCAGCGTCCCTTCCAGATGCAGGTGCAGCTCCGCTTTGGGCAGTCCGCGGACGAAGGCGGCGAGATCTCTGGCCATGGGGCCATGATCCTCCTCAGAGGGCGCCGGATTGCTTCAGTTCCAGGTATTCGTCCGCCAAGGCCTCCGGCAGTCGTTCCGGTGACGCGGCGACGACCGCGATACCGGTGCGGCGCAGCGATTCCTGGACCAGCGCGCGTTCGGCGAGGACGGATTCGGCCGCGGCCGCGGTGTAGAGATCGGAGAGGTCGTCGCGGCGGGCGGCCGCAGCGGCGACATCGGGGTCGGTCACCGAGACGATGAGCACTCGGTGCCGCTGCGCCAGCACCGGCAGCACGGGTAAGAGGTTCTCCTCGACCGCGGCGCCGTCCAGGCTGGTGAACCAGACGACCAGGCTGCGTCGGCGGGTGCGCTGGATGGCCGCTCGCACCAGTCCGGCGCTGTCGGTGTCGACGAGCACGGGGGTGATCGCGGCCATCGCGTGCATCAGCTTCAGCTGCAATCCTTTCCCGCCGACACCCCGGACTTCGGCGCGGGGTTGCCGGTCGAAGGCGAGCAGGTCGACGGAGTCTCCCGCGGCGGCGGCCAGACCACCGAGCAGCAGAGCCGCCTCGATGCTCGCGTCCAGGCGGGTGCCGTCACCGACCCGGCCCGCGCTGACCCGGCCGGTGTCCAGCAGCATCAGCATGTGCCGGTTGCGCTCCGGGCGCCAGGTGCGGACCAGGACATCGGTGGCGCGTGCGGTGGCGCGCCAGTCGATGGCGCGCACGTCGTCCCCGGCGACGTACTCACGGAACGAGTCGAATTCGGTGCCCTGCCCGCGCAGATCGGCCACATTGCGGCCCTCCAGGTGTTGCAATCTCTTGACCTTCGAGCGCAACAGCCGTTCGGCGCGGAACGCGGGCAGCGCGCGCACCCGCGCGGGCACGTCGTGCCTCGTCTGCCGGCCCGCCAGCCCGAACGGGCCGAGCAGCCGCACGGTGACCTGGCCCGCGACCCGATCGCCTCGATAGGTGGGCGTAAGAGTGGTGCGGAGGCGGACCTTGGTGCCCGGAGCGAGATCCAACCCATGCGTCCGGTTGTCCGCGCGTGCGCTGCCGGGCCAGTCGTCCCACACCGTCCCGCGCAGCGTGCGCGCTCCGGTGTTGACCGCGACGAGTTCCACCTCCACGGAGCGCCCGAGGCGCACCGTCGTGAGCGGCTCGCGCGACAGCGTCAGGTCTCGCGCCCGACCAACCGCACCCAGATCGATGAGCAGCCCGGCCGCCAGGGCACAGCTCACCACCACCACACCGAGCACGGACGGAAGGACCAGGGTGACGAACAGGGCCGCCACGCCTGCCGCGGCGGCCAGCCGACCGGTGACGACCATGCGCTACACCGGGACCGGAACCGACAGCAGCAGCGACGACAGCACACCTTCGGTGGTCACGCCGTCCAGCTCGGCCTCCGGGCGCAGCTGCAGGCGATGCCGCAGCACGGCGACGGCGACGGCTTTCACGTCGTCGGGTGTGACGAACCCGCGACCGGTGAGCCAGGCGAACGCGCGCGAGGCCGCCATCAGCGCGGTCGCGCCGCGGGTCGAGGCGCCGTGCTGCACGGCGGGCGAGGTGCGGGTGGCGCGGCACACGTCGACGGTGTAGGCGAGCACCTCGGGGCTGATCGTCGTCTGCCCGATCGCGGCGCGCGCGGCGGTGATGTGTTCGGGGCCCGCGACGGGACGCAAGCCCGCGGCGGTCAGGTCGCGCGGATCGAAGCCCGCGGCGTGGCGTTGCAGGATGCGGAACTCGTCGTCGCGGCCGGGCAGGTGGATGTCCACCTTGAACAGGAACCGGTCCAGCTGTGCCTCCGGCAGCGGGTAGGTGCCCTCCTGCTCGATCGGGTTCTGGGTGGCGACGACGACGAACGGATCGGGCAGCGGTTGCGGCTTCCCGTCCACCGAGACCTGCCGTTCCTCCATGGATTCCAGCAGCGACGACTGGGTCTTCGGCGGTGTCCGGTTGATCTCGTCGGCGAGCAGCAGGTTGGTGAACACCGGACCGTGCCGGAAGGTGAACTCCGCGGAGTGCGGATCGTAGATCTGCGAGCCGGTGACGTCGCCGGGCATCAGGTCGGGGGTGAACTGCACTCGCGCGTGGTCCAGGTCCAGCGCCGTGGCCAGCGCCCGCACCAGCAGCGTCTTGGCCACCCCCGGCACGCCTTCGAGCAGCACGTGGCCGCGACACAGCAGCGCGAGCACCAGGTACATGACCGCGTTGTCGTTGCCGACCACCGCTTTGCCGATCTCGGCGCGCAGGGCGTGGAACGCCGCTCCCGCTTGCTCGGCCGTGGGGGTGGTCTCGGTGCTGGTCATTCGATCTCCTGTGGTTCGCGGGCGTTCCCGGATGCCGTGTGCCGGGCGAGGACGGGGCGAAGGCGTCTCATCCGACCTCCGATTCGATCCATTCGAGCTGAGCGGCGACCACCCGCAAGGTCCCCGGATCGGGCACCGGGCCGAACAAGGCGGCCCCGATCTGGGCGGGGTGGGCTCCGATGCGCGCGGCCACCGCGGCGACGATCCGGTCCGGCGGGGTGTCGGCCGTGATGCCGAGCGGGACGCGGATACGGCGGAGTGTGGCCGCCCGCAGCTTCCCGGCGACGTGGTCGTGGTCTTTCGAGCGGCGATACAGGGCGGCCTGACCGGCGAGCAGTTCGTTCGCCGCCACCTCGACCGGGCGGGGCTCGCGCACCAGAGCGCCCCGTCTGCGGGCCCGCCACCACACCACCAATGCGGCGGCGATCAGGAACTGCACGCCGCCGTAGAAGACCGGTGCGGGCAGCCGGTCCCAGATCGGGTCGTCACCCGCCCCGAAGCCGGGGCGGCTGGGCGGAGGGACATCGGGCAGATCCGGTGGTGGTTGTGGCGGCGGCGGAGCAGGTGCGTTCGGCGCGCCGCAGGATTGCAGGGCGCCGTAGACCAGCAGTAGCAACGTGGCCGTCGCGGCGAGCGCCGCCCAGAACCGGGGGTCGCGTAGCAGTTTCGGCAATGGTCGAAGCCCGCGCCTGGTGCGCGCCGATTTCTCCACCGCCTCGATCTCGACCGGTTCCGGCGCGGGCGGCGGCGCTGAAGCGGAGTACCGGTCGGCGTATTCCAGCCTGCGGTATTCGTCCTCGGTGGCGCGGCGTCCGCCGTAGACCACCTCGTCGAAACTGTGTGCGGCGGGCTGGATCTCGGTGGCGACCTCGAGCGGCAACGCGGTCGTCACGTCGTCGGCGGTTTCCCGCGCGGTGCGCGAGCGCCGGACCTCCAGCACGCCGCCCTGTTCCAGGCCGCGCAACACGGCACGGAAACGTTCCCGCAAAGCACGGTCGAAATCCCGGTGCCGCGCGGCCGATTCGGCGGCGGCCCGATGGTCGGCGGCGGCGCCGAGCCGCGGTGCGCCGGGCGCCGGGTCGCTGCTCGCGTGGGGACCTTCGGTCAGCAGGACCTCACCCGGATGCCGGGCTGACGGGATCTCCGGCGGTGTCGGATCGCTCATCGCGTCTCCTGCCGGGGGATACGAATGTCCAATCCCTCCCTGCGGCAACGGCGATCGAGGTAGCACACCACCCGCGACGACGCCTCGACCACTTCGCCGAAAGCCGTCAGCAGCAGCACCGCCGACGTGGTGAGCACGATCACCGGCCATCGGTGCGTGCCGGAGAAGTCCGAGACGTACAGCGGAATGGCCAGCAGCGGGATCGCCAACAGGCCGAAGAGGGCGCGGTGGGCGATCCAGAGCCCGACGGTCGGCCACTCCGCGCCTTCGGCGAGCAATTTCGCGCGGGCGATTCCGTCGCGGTGCGAGGTGCGCTCGACGAACAGCACCGGCACCGCGACCCAGCGGCGGGCGCGTAGCCAGCCCAGCCAGAGCACCGCGAGCGGCAGCGTCACGATCGGCAAGCCGCTCACCGCGAGCACGCCGATGCCCACCAGCGTGAACAACAGCTGGAACACCAGCAGCGGGCCCAGCGTCGCACCGAATCGGCGCATCGCGGTCCGGCGGCCGATCGGTGCGCCGCCGATGGTCGCGAGCCCCAGGGCGACGGTCGTGCCGCGTAACACGAACCGCAGCAACCACGCACAAGCCGCGGTGGACAGGATCGCGGCCCAGGCGGTGCTCGCGTCGGCACCGTCGGTCAGCTCGGAGACGCCCGCGGTCGCGGCGACGACCACGGCCTCGGCCAGGAGCAAGCCGGTCACGCTCAACCCGGCCAGGGCGCGAATGTTCGCCTGGATCAGCGCGAACGGCACATCGAGCAGTTCACGGAAACTCAGCGGTCGGATCGGCACCGTCGTTCCAGGAGACCCTGGTACCGGATCTGTTCCCGCCCCGACGGCGCCGGCCGGTTCGGCGGCTGGCAGCACGGGCCGAGTCTAACCGTCAGCGCCGCAGTAAGCGGTCCACCACGTTCCGGTAGCGAACCGGATCGATGGGCGGGAGGCCGAGCAGCGCGCGCAGGTACACGCCGTCGCCGACCAGCCGGATGAGATCGGCCTGGACCGGGTCGGCGACCTCCTCGTCCAGACCGTCCGACCACGAGTTCATCATCTCGACCAGCGCTCGCTGCACCTCGTCGGGCTCCGGCGTGGCGTCGATGGTGCGCATGGTCGCGAGCATGGACCGATAGAGCTCGAGTTCGACCGCATCCGCCGCGTTGGCCGGGTTCGGCGTCTGCAGGTACCACTCGGCTACCGAGCCGCCTTTCGCGACCGCGCCGTCGAGCTGTTTGCCCGCACGGTCGGCCAGTCTGCGGACCAGGCCCGCGAGCAGGGCGTCTTTGCTCTTGAAGTGATAGAGCAAGCCCCCTTTGGAGACGCCCGCGGTGGCCGCCACGTTCTCCAGCGTCACATGCGACATGCCTTTTTCCAGCAGCAAGGTCTCGAGCGCGTCCAGGATGCGGTCGCGGGTGTCAGCGGTCACGCATTCGACTATACCGTCCGGACGGTTGGTAGATTACTATACCGTCTGGACGGTAAGAAAATGGAGACGACGGAAGTCGAGAAAGTCATGAGCCCCCGAACCGCGCAGCCCACCGGACGATCGGTCACCACTGCACCCCGCGCGGGAGCGCGCGAGTGGGCGGGATTGTCCGTGCTCGCGCTCGCCCTGCTATTGCTCGCCGTCGACGCGACCGTACTGGACCTGGCCGTGCCCGCGATCAGCGCCGATCTCGCCCCGACCACGCCGCAATTGCTGTGGATCATCGACGTGTACTCGTTCGTGCTGGCCGGGTTGCTCGTCGTCATGGGGAACCTGGGCGACCGGATCGGGCGGCGCAGGCTGCTGCTGCTCGGCGCGGCCGGATTCGGTATCGCCTCCGTGCTCGCGGCTTGGGCCCCGACGCCGGAACTGCTCATCGTGGCCCGGGTGCTGCAAGGTGTCGCCGGTGCGACGCTGATGCCCGCGACACTGGCGCTGATCAGGTCGATGTTCCTCGATCCGCGGCAGCGCACGGTCGCGATCGCGGTGTGGAGCGCGATGGCGGGCGGTGGCGCCGCGGCGGGACCGCTGCTGGGCGGCTGGCTGCTCGAGCACTACTGGTGGGGTTCGGTGTTCTTGGTGAACCTGCCGGTCATGCTGGTGCTGATCGGGCTGGGGCCGGTGCTGATCCCGGAGTCGCGCGATCCGAAGCCAGGTCGCTTCGATCTGCCCAGCGCCGTGCTGTCGATGCTCACGCTGGTGCCCGTCGTGTACGCGGTGAAGGAGTTCGCGGCCCACGGACCTGGCATGCGACCGGTCCTGGTCGGCGCGCTCGGCGTGCTGGCGGGTGTGGGGTTCGTGCGCAGGCAGCGACGGCTCGCGCAGCCGATGCTCGACCTGGCGTTGTTCGCGCTGCCCAACTTCCGTACGGCGGTGGTGACCAGCCTGCTCGCGGTGTTCGCGCTGGCCGGTGTGCTGTTCTTCGGCTCGCAGTACCTCCAGTTGGTGCTCGGACGCTCGCCGATGCAGGCGGGTTTGCTGCTGCTGCCGGGTCTGCTGGCCGGCATGATCGCCTCGCTCGCCGCGGCCTGGTTGGTGCGGCGGCTGCGGCCGGGCACGGTGCTGGGCGGCGCGCTGACCACGGCGGCGGTGGGCGCGGCGCTGTTCGGATGGCTGGGCCCGGACGCGTCCACCAGCACGACGCCGTTCGTGCTCGGCTTCCTGTTCGTCGGGGCAGGTGTCGGTGTCGCGCTGACCGTGTCGTCGGATCTGGTGGTCGGCTCGGCGCCCGCGGAGCGCGCGGGCGCGGCCGCCGCGGTGTCGGAGACCGCGTACGAGACCGGTATCGCGCTGGGCGTCGCGATACTCGGCAGCGTGGTCATGGCGATCTTCCGCAACGGCCTCGATCTGAGCCACGTGCCGGGCGATCAGGCGGACGCTGCCTCCGAATCGCTCGGCGCGGCTACGGCTTTCGCTCGCGAGCTGCCGGAGGCGGCCGGAAACGCGTTCCTTGCCTCGGTGCACGATTCGTTCGTCTCGGGCATCCACTTCGCGGCGATCGGCACCACCTCGATCCTGTTGACAGCCGCGCTGGTGGCGTTCCGATTGCGTGGTGCGCGGATGTGATCGCTGGTCAGGACGCTCCTGAGCGTCCGCGCGGGAGCAGTCGTGCTCGGGATCGCTGCGGGCGCGGGCAGTGGTCGTGCGCCCGGATCAGGTCAGGTCGACCTCGCGATTCGCACCGGAGCACTATCGGTGACGGCGTTCGGGACTGTCCGATCCCAGTTCTTCGGTTCGGCGCACCGAACCCGACGTGCTCGGCGGCGGCATTCTCGCGACGAGCGCCGGCCACCGCGGCGGAGCCCTTCCAGTCGCGTGCGCGCGGTTCGAACCGGTGGCCGAGGCGTCCACCGCGCGGGATCGAGCGGTGGGAAGATCTCACGCGGGGCGCGCGAGACGGGTCGGCGTGAGGCGGCCGCGGAGGGTGACGGATTCGCCGAGCTGCCAACATTCGGCCTCGGCCTCGGCAGCCGCCGCGATGGTGGCGCCGGAGGCGAGCAGCAGACCCTGGTGCTTGGCCAACTCGCACAGGCGGGCGGCCTCGTTGACCGCGTCGCCGATGACGGTGAACTCGTAGCGCTGGTGCGCGCCGACATTGCCCGCCACCACCCGGCCCGAGGCCACGCCGATGGCCGCGGCGAAGTCGGTCGCGTCGGCGTCGAGCCGGGCCCGGATCGCGCGGGCGGTGGCCAGCGCCGCGCCCGCGGCATCCGACAGTGGCGCGGGCGTGCCGAAGACGGCAAGGGCGGCGTCTCCCTCGAACTTGTTGACCAGGCCGCCGTGGCGCTCCACCTCGTCCACCACGATGCCGAAGAATCGATTGAGCAGTGCGACCATCTCCGGCGCCGGTATGGTCGCGGCCATCGTCGTCGAGCCGACGATGTCGATGAACAGGGCCGCCGCGTCGGTTTCCACGCCACCGAGCGTCGGATCGCCCGCCAGCGCGGCCGCGGCGACCTCGCGCCCGACATGCCTGCCGAACAGATCCCTGATCTGCTCCCGCTCGCGCAGCCCTCCCACCATGTGGTTGAAACCGCTCTGCAGCTCACCGAGCTCGGTGCCGTCGTAGACGGCCAGCGCGACAGCGAGATCGCCGTCCTCGACCTGACGCATCGCGCGGCGCACGCCGAGGATCGGGGCGACCGTAGCGGCCAGTGTCTGCGTCATCAGCAGCAGACCGAAAATCAAGGTCGCTCCGCCGAGGGACAGCACGCAGACCGCCAGCCGAGCCTTGCTCACGTCGTCCATCACGAGCGCCGACACCGCGAGCACCATCATCCCGGCCACCGGAACGCCCGATCCGACCACCCAGACCACCAGTGAGCGTCCGAAGACGCCGATGCCGCGGCGTCGGCCGGACGTCGCGGCCTCCAGCACCCGCGCGGTGACGGGTCGCAGCGCGAACTCGATGATCAGGTAGCTGTTCGCGCACACCACGATGGCGCTGAGCGCGATGCCGAAGGCCACCTTCGGAATCAGCCGCGGTTCGGCCAGGCCGTACAGGGTGGTCAGCAGGACGAGTCCACCGAACCACAGCAACGCTTGATTACGCACCAGCCTGCGCGGTACCACCGTGGCCGCGGCCTGCTCCTCCTCGGTGGGCACGTGCAGCGGGTCGGTGGCCCACCGCAGCGCTCGCAGCCCGCGGGTGGTGCCCCACCACAGCCCGAGCAGCAGCGCGCAGCTCGCGTAGATCGGTGCGGCGAGCACGTCGAGCAGCAGGAGATCCCGGGTGAACACCGACGGCCCCGGCAGGACGAAGCCGATCAGCGTGATCGACACCACCATGCCCGTCAGGTTTCCCAACAGGGTTGGCACGGTGAGCAACAGCTGAATGCGAATGCGCCGCAGCCCCGACGACTCCTCGGCGGACCCGAGCAATGGCGAACCCCACGGCGCCGCGGCGAGCGTCACCTCCCTGTGTTGCATGGGTGCAGCGTAGGCCGAGGCGTGGCCCCGTGCGCAGGGCCGACCCGGCATCCAGCGCACGCGTCCGACCGAACTCGTACCGCACAGCCCTGGGCCGAGACGGCGACGACCACCGAGGTACCCGCGCTGAACCGGCGCCCGCGCAGAACGCGGGCGGGTTCGCGAGTGGCGACGGCCGCGCCCTAGGCGAGTGCGTTCACGGCGGTGCGAGCGCGTGCCCGCACCTGCGGCCGCTGGTTGCGGCGAGGACGTGGCGCCGCGGTAGCGGGTCGGTCAGCGCCCGGGCGGCAGTTCGCGGCGGTCGGAGTCAGGCAGTTCGGGGTACTGGCGACCGGGCAGTTCGTCTCGGCGGGCGCCGGTGGGCAGGCCGTAGCCCGCCGCGCCGGTGGGCGGAAGCGAGGAATAGCGCGGCGCGGCGTAGGGGGCGTCGACGACGGTGGAGGCGATGTGCTGGGCGTGCGCGATCTCGGGGGAGCCGGGCTGGAGCTGGTAGCCGACGGCCTGCGGGTGTGAGGTCTGGCCGTCGACGGTGACCTTGCGGGTGCGCCGCAGCGTGAAGGTGATCTCCTCGACCTCCTCGAACGCTTGCCGAGCGGTGCGCAGCGGGTGCGTCGCCGTGTCGATCGCGTTGGCGACGAACGACGGGACCAGCGGACGGATGAACCGCGCCGCGGTGTCGGTGAACGGCACCGTGCCGATCAGCGGCAGCTCGAGACCGCCCCCACGCTGCGGCGTCGCCGGTGTGGCCGCGACGGTCCGCGGATGCGCGGTCACCGGGGCCGGTAGGTTCGGCGTCACCTCGTCGGGCATGGCGCTGTCCTTTCGGTCGTCCGCCGCGGCGGCGGGAAGTTCGGGGCGGCGCGGCGGCTCCGTGATGCCGATCTCGATGCCGCCGATGGCCGCGATGATCCGGGTGCGCTGGTGCTCCCGGTCGATGGCCGTGTCCGCCTCGACGGCGAGGCGGGCGGCGGCGAGCTGTTGCTCGGCGCGCAGGGTCTCGGCCTCGGCGCGTACCTCGGCCTGCTTGATCGCGATCACCGCGTCGGCTTCGCGCTCGGCGCGATCGTGCACCGTGCGGGCCGCGTTGTGCCGGTCGAACGAGGTCTCACCACGCCACCACCGCAGCACCAGCGGCAGCAGGGCGAGCGCGACGAACGCCACGATGGTGAGAATGCGCAGTGGCAGCGCGTGGTGCACGGTGTAGTCGTTCATCGCCACCCAGCGCGCGCCGAGTCCGCGGTCGGTGTCGTTCAAGGCGTCGGTCCGCGCAGCCGCCAGGGCGTCCTGGCCTGCGTCGATCCGGCGGTCCGCGGCGTCGACCCGGTCCTTCGCAATGGCGAGCTGCTTGCGGGCGTCGTCGAGCATGGCGTTGGCCGTCTGCGCCTCCGGCCCCCGGCCGGGCACACCGGTGATCCTGGTCCGCGGGCACTCCGGGGTCGGGTTGAATTCGCAGCGGGCGACCACCAGGGCGTGATCGATATCGTTCTGGGCCATGCCGATCGCCTGTTCGAGCGCGGCCCGGTCGGCTTTCCCCCGGTCCAGGTCCGCTTGCGCCGCGACGACCCGCGGCGCCGAATCGAGCGAGCGCCGCGCCTGCTCATCCAGCACCCGGTCGATGGACCCGCTGAACAATACGATCGCGGCCAGTTCCGCGAGCAATCCACCGCCCAGCACGGCGACCGCGATGCGTGCGATCAGCCCCAGCCGATCCGGTCCTCCGCTCGGCCGCGCCGTGGCCAGAGCACGCGCGAGCGTGCCCGCCAGCGCGCCGACCACGATGCCCACCGCCGACGCGGCCCACCACGGCCAGGCGGATGCCCCGGCCAGGGCGGCGACCACACCGGAGATCGTGGCGAACAGAAGCACGACAGCGCCCGTGACCGCGTATCCGGCACGCTCGTGGCGATCGCTGATCGCGCTGGTCCGGCCCCCGCCGAGCCAGGTGAACAAGCCGGTGACGGTCATCGGAAGGCACATCCTCTACGTCCCAGGCGCTTTCGCGGGCGCGACGAAACTGTCACGGATTCGTTGTGACAGCGTGACAGGCCTCGCGGGTGCGCAGCGAGCAGGGGAGGCCCGATGTGGCCAGGCTCACAGCTACGGTTCACGTCGTCCTGGGTGGGCGGGCGAGCTCGCCTACGCTGACGCGGTGATTCGTTTCCGTGCGGGCGATTCCAGGAGGTCACGACGTGCGCAGAGTGGGGTTGACGCTGCTGGCGGCGGCGTTGCTGATGTGGCCGGCTAGCGCGGGCGCCGTTCCGTCCGACCGGCCGCTGGACCGGCTGGTCGCCCTGGTGGTCGAGCGCTTGGACACCGCCGACGCGGTGGCCGCGGCGAAATGGGTGGCCGCGGGTGAGCTCGGCATCGAGCCTGCGATCGACGATCCGGCCAGGGAAGCGGAGGTCTACGACGCGATGGCCCGGCTCGGCGCCGCTCGTGACCTGCCGGAGGACTGGGTGCGGCAGGTTTTCTTCGGGCAGATCGAGGCCAACAAGACGGTGCAGCGCGGATTGATGCTGCGGTGGCGCTTCGACCCGGCCGCCGCGCCCACCGCCCCCGCGGGCCTTGCCTCGGTGCGGCCGATCATCGACCGCGTGAATGTCGAGGTCCTCGACCAGCTCGCCCTGCGCCGTGCCGAGCTGACCGCGCCGGATTGCGCGGAACGTTTGGCACGCAGCGTCTTCGGTGTGTTCACCACGGGCCGCGGCGATGCCCTGCACCACGCGGCGCTGGTGCGGGCCGCCGTGTCGCTCTGCCGGTCGTAGGCCGGGGCCGTCCGGTCCCGCGGCACGTCGGCGGAAAGATGTGTCCAACACCACTTCCCGAGATTTGCTGGATATGTGCTGAATGACACAGCGGACAAAAGAGGCCGGACGGTCGGATCACATTCATGGCTTGTCACGCCCGTGTCGGAAATATCTCAACGGACCGATCGTCGAGTTAGCCGCTGCCGCTTGGTTTGCCGCGCCGTGAACCGGGGAAATCCACTTCGACGCAGGTGAGGGCGGTTTCCGGGCTTTGTGAGGAAGGTCTCGGGTCGGTGTCGCGCGCCGGTTTTCCCAGCTGGCACCGGGTGCCATGGGGATCGATCGCACGGCACTCGCTGCTTTACACTGGACGACGCGCACACGTGGAGGACCAAATGCAGAAGCCCAGCTAAACCTGGTTATTAGCGCAACCTAAGTTGGTTGGGCCCTGGACCTGACTTATCGTTTGCTCTTACGCCGAACACAGAACGTTCGGCTACCTCGCCCGCTCGGGCAGCCCTAGCCAGGTGCTCAGCGTAGCGGGCGAGCACCCGCTCGGAGGTAAGGATCTCGTTAGGGATCCGTTACCGAAGGGCACCCACTACGTCACAGAAGCGGGTGGAGACAACTGCAGACCTGACTGCACGCCGAAGACCATCAGCGCGGCTGGCTTCGGAACGTACGGGCGCAGTCTTGTACGGAGGCGTTCGGCGAAAGGCCGTTTTCTTCGAAGGCCCACTTTCTTGAAGGCAGAGGCATGACGCAACTTCCTGGCCACAGGTCACCTGGACCCATCGGGCTCTACGACCCGGCGAACGAGCACGACGCCTGCGGCGTCGCATTCGTCGTCGACATGCACGGCCGCCGCAGCCGCGACATCGTCGACAAGGCTATTACGGCTCTGTTGAACCTGGAGCACCGTGGCGCCGCGGGCGCCGAGCCCAACAGCGGTGACGGTGCGGGCATCCTGATCCAGGTCCCGGACCGCTTCTTCCGCGCGATCGTGGACTTCGAGTTGCCGCCGGAGGGCTCCTACGCCACCGGTATCGCCTTCCTGCCGCAGGCCCGCCGCGAAGCCGCGCGCGCCGCCTACGGCGTGGAGAAGATCGTCAAGGAAGAGGGCCTCGATGTCCTCGGCTGGCGCGAGGTGCCGATCGACGAGTCGTCGCTCGGCGCGCTGGCGCGCGACGCCATGCCGAGCTTCCGGCAGATCTTCATCGCCTCCCCGAAGAACGCTTCCGATCCGCTGTCGGAGATGGATCTGGAGCGTCGCGCCTACGTGGTGCGCAAGCGGGTCGAGCGGGAGCTGGGGTCGGCCGGTGCGGGTGAGGGCGCGGTCGGCAGGGAGTCGGTCTACTTCCCGAGCCTGTCCGGGCAGACCTTCGTCTACAAGGGCATGTTCACCACGCCGCAGCTGCGCGCGTTCTACCTGGACCTGCAGGACTCCCGGGTGGAGAGCGCCCTGGGCATCGTGCACTCCCGGTTCTCCACGAACACCTTCCCCTCCTGGCCGCTGGCGCACCCGTTCCGCCGGGTGGCGCACAACGGTGAGATCAACACCGTCACCGGCAACGAGAACTGGATGCGCGCCCGCGAGGCGCTGCTGCGCAGCGATGTCTTCGGCGTCGACTCCGCGGGCAAGAACCGGCTGGAGAAGATCTTCCCCGTCTGTACCCCCGGGGCGAGCGACACCGCCCGGTTCGACGAGGTGCTGGAACTGCTGCATCTCGGCGGCCGCAGCTTGCCCCACGCCGTGCTGATGATGATTCCCGAGGCCTGGGAACGCAACGACACCATGGACCCGCAGCGGCGGGCCTTCTACGAGTACCACTCGATGCTGATGGAGCCGTGGGACGGCCCCGCGTCGGTGTGCTTCAGCGACGGCACCGTCGTCGGCGCCGTGCTCGACCGCAACGGCCTGCGGCCGAGCCGTATCTGGGTGACCGATGACGGCCTGGTCGTGATGGCCTCCGAAGTCGGCGTGCTGGACATCGACCCGTCCAAGGTGGTCAAGAAGGCGCGCCTGCAGCCGGGCCGCATGTTCCTGGTCGACACCGCCCAGGGCCGCATCGTCGGCGACGAAGAGGTCAAGTCCCAGCTCGCCGCCGAGCACCCCTACCAGGAGTGGCTGGACGCGGGCGTATTCCGCCTCGCCGACCTGCCCGACCGCCCGCACGTGCACATGTCGCACGATCGCGTGCTGATCCGTCAGCAGATCTTCGGATACACCACCGAGGAGCTCGGTCTGCTGATCTCGCCGATGGCCAAGACCGGCGGCGAAGCGCTCGGCTCGATGGGCACCGACACCCCGATCGCGGTGCTGTCATCCCGTCCGCGCCTGCTGTTCGACTACTTCTCCCAGCTGTTCGCGCAGGTCACCAACCCGCCGCTGGACGCGATCCGGGAAGAGGTGGTGACCAGCCTCAAGCGGAACATCGGCCCGGAGGCCGACCTGCTGCACCCGGGGCCGGAGTCGTGCAACATGATCGCGCTGGAGCAGCCGATCCTGGACAACGACGAGCTGGCCAAGCTCGTGCACATCAACGACGACGGATCGCACCCCGAGCTGCGTTCGGTGGTCGTGCGTGGCCTGTACCCGGTGAAAAAGGGCGGCAAGGGCCTGCGCAAGGCGCTGGAGGCGATCAACACCCAGGTGTCGGCCGCCATCGACGGCGGAGCGCGGATCATCGTGCTGTCCGATCGCGAGTCCAACGAGAAGCTGGCGCCCATCCCGTCTCTGCTGCTGACCTCCTCGGTGCATCACCACTTGGTGCGTGAGCGCACCCGCACCAAGGTCGGCCTCGTCGTGGAGGCCGGTGACGCCCGCGAGGTGCACCACATGGCCACCCTGGTCGGCTTCGGCGCCGCCGCGATCAACCCCTACATGGCCTTCGAGACCATCGAGGACATGCTGGAGCGCGGTGCCCTGGAGATGCCGGGCAGCACCGGCGACCTGGCCGCCGACTACCGCAAGGCGGTCGCGAACTACAACAAGGCCGCGGGTAAGGGCGTGCTGAAGGTGATGTCCAAGATGGGCATCTCCACGCTGGCCTCCTACAACGGCGCTCAGCTGTTCCAGGTGATCGGCCTGTCGCAGGAACTGGTGAACGAGTACTTCACCGGTCTGCGCTCGCACCTGGACGGCATCGGCCTGGACGAGATCGCCGAGGACGTCGCGCAGCGGCACCGGATCGCGTTCCTGGAGAACCGCAACGAGCGCGCGCACCGCGAGCTCGAGGTCGGCGGTGAGTACCAGTGGCGGCGCGAGGGCGAATACCACCTGTTCAACCCGGACACGGTGTTCAAGCTCCAGCACGCCACCCGGTCCGGCCAGTACTCGATCTTCAAGGAGTACACCAAGCTGGTCGACGACCAGTCCGAGCGGCTGGCTTCGCTGCGCGGTCTGTTCAAGTTCAAGCACAAGGCGCGCAGCCCGATCCCGATCGAGGAGGTCGAGTCGGCCGCGGAGATCGTGAAGCGGTTCTCCACCGGCGCGATGAGCTACGGCTCCATCTCGTCCGAAGCGCACGAGACCCTGGCGATCGCGATGAACCGCCTCGGCGGCCGGTCGAACTCGGGTGAGGGCGGCGAGTCGCCGTCGCGCTTCGAGCCGGAGGAAAACGGTGACTGGCGGCGCAGCGCGATCAAACAGGTGGCCTCGGGCCGCTTCGGCGTGACCGCGCACTACCTGACCAACTGCACCGACATCCAGATCAAGATGGCGCAGGGCGCGAAGCCCGGCGAGGGCGGCCAGCTGCCGGCGCACAAGGTGTACCCGTGGGTCGCCGAAGTGCGGCACTCGACGCCTGGCGTCGGCCTGATCTCGCCGCCGCCGCACCACGACATCTACTCGATCGAGGATCTGGCGCAGCTGATCCACGACCTGAAGAACGCGAACCCGCAGGCGCGCATCCACGTGAAGCTGGTCGCGGAGCCGGGCGTCGGCACCGTCGCGGCGGGCGTCTCCAAGGCGCACGCCGACGTCGTCCTGATCTCCGGCCACGACGGCGGCACCGGCGCCTCCCCGCTGACCTCGCTCAAGCACGCGGGCGGTCCCTGGGAGCTCGGCCTCGCCGAGACCCAGCAGACGCTGCTGCTCAACGGGTTGCGCGACCGCATCGTCGTGCAGGTCGACGGCCAGATGAAGACCGGCCGCGACGTGATGATCGCCGCGCTGCTCGGCGCCGAGGAGTACGGTTTCGCCACCGCGCCGCTGGTGGTCTCGGGCTGCATCATGATGCGCGTCTGCCACCTGGACACCTGCCCGGTCGGCGTCGCGACGCAGAACCCGGTGCTGCGCGAGCGGTTCACCGGCAAGCCGGAGTTCGTCGAGAACTTCTTCCTGTTCATCGCCGAAGAGGTCAGGGAGCTGCTGGCGCAGCTGGGCTTCCGCACGCTGGACGAGGCCATCGGCCGGGTCGACCTGCTCGACACGTCGCGGGCCAAGCAGCACTGGAAGGCCAGCAAGCTGGACCTGTCGCCGATCCTGGACGACGTCGAGACG
This sequence comes from Nocardia sp. NPDC057455, assembly GCF_042802775.1. NCBI lineage: Bacteria > Bacillati > Actinomycetota > Actinomycetes > Mycobacteriales > Nocardiaceae > Nocardia > Nocardia sp. NPDC057455. The sequence goes on from NZ_JBHVDM010000066.1 coordinate 36,246, forward strand.
GCGTTCATGTACCAGGACCGCCGCTGCACCAAGTCCCAGGACCACGGTCTGGACAAGGCGCTGGATCAGCAGCTGATCGTGCAGAGCCGCGACGCGCTGGAGCGGGGCCAGGCGGTCAAGTTCGAGACCAAGATCACGAACGTGAACCGCACCGTCGGCACCATGCTCGGTCACGAGGTGACCAAGCTCTACGGCGGCGCGGGCCTGCCCGACGACACCATCGACATCACCTTCACCGGATCGGCGGGCAACAGCTTCGGCGCCTTCGTGCCCGCGGGCATCACGCTGCGCGTGCAGGGCGACGCGAACGACTATGTCGGCAAGGGCCTTTCCGGCGGCCGACTGGTGGTGCGCCCGTCGCTGGAAGCGCCCGCCGAGTTCGTCTCGGAGCAGAACATCATCGCGGGCAACGTGATCCTGTTCGGCGCCACCAGCGGTCAGGTGTTCCTCGGCGGTGTGGTCGGCGAGCGGTTCGCCGTGCGCAACTCCGGGGCCACCGCGGTGGTCGAGGGCGTCGGCGACCACGGCTGCGAGTACATGACCGGTGGCCGGGTGGTCATCCTTGGCGAGACCGGACGCAATTTCGGCGCCGGTATGTCGGGCGGCGTGGCGTTCGTCTTCGACCCGAACGGCACCTTCGCGTCCAAGCTCAACCTCGAGCAGGCCGACGCCGTCGAGCAGTTGGCCGGTGACGATTTCACCTGGCTGCACGACATCATCACCCAGCACCGCGACCAGACCGGTTCGGCGGTCGCCGAGCGCATCCTGAGCGATTGGTCGCAGCAGGTGAACCACTTCGTGAAGGTCATGCCGCGCGAATACAAGAAGGTTTTGCTCGCCATCTCCGAAGCTGAGAAGAGCGGCAAGGACGTGGACGAAGCGATTATGGAGGCCGCACGTGGCTAAGGAAGTTCTAGAGATGACGTGGACGAAGCGCTGTGACTATTCGGGGGCCGCACGTGGCTGACCCCCAGGGTTTTCTGAAGCACACCGCACGCGAACTGCCCAAGCGACGGCCGGTGCCGCTGCGCCTGATGGACTGGAAAGAGGTCTACGAGGAGAAGTTCTCCCACGAGACCCTGCGTACCCAGGCCAGCCGGTGCATGGACTGCGGTATCCCCTTCTGCCACAACGGTTGTCCGTTGGGGAACCTGATCCCCGAGTGGAACGACCTGGTCTACAAGGATCGCTGGCGGGAGGGTATCGACCGGCTGCACGCGACCAACAACTTCCCGGAGTTCACCGGGCGGCTGTGCCCCGCGCCCTGCGAGGCGTCCTGCGTGCTCGGCATCAACCAGGATCCGGTCACGATCAAGCAGGTCGAGGTCGAGATCATCGAGAACGCCTTCGACGAGGGCTGGGTGACCCCGGTCTACCCGACCCGTCTCACCGGCAAGAAGGTCGCCGTCGTCGGCTCCGGTCCGGCCGGTCTGGCCGCCGCGCAGCAGCTGACTCGCGCCGGGCACACCGTGACCGTGTTCGAGCGGGCCGACCGCGTCGGCGGTCTGCTGCGCTACGGCATCCCGGAATTCAAGATGGAGAAGCGCTTCATCGACCGCCGCCTCGCGCAGATGGAGGCCGAGGGCACCATCTTCAAGACCGGTGTGAACGTGGGCGTCGACATCACGGCCGAACAGCTGCGTGAGCAGTTCGACGCGATCGTGCTGGCCGGTGGCGCCACCCTGGCGCGCGACCTGCCGATCCCGGGCCGCGACCTGGACGGCATCCACCAGGCCATGGAGTTCCTGCCCTGGGCCAACCGGGTGCAGCACGGCGACGACGTCACCGATGACGACGGCCTGCCGCCCATCCACGCGAAGGGCAAGAAGGTCGTCATCATCGGCGGTGGCGACACCGGCGCCGACTGCCTCGGCACCTCGCACCGGCAGGGCGCGGCCAGCATCCACCAGTTCGAGATCATGCCGCGTCCACCGGAGGAGCGGGCCGCATCGACCCCGTGGCCGACCTACCCCCTGATGTACCGGGTTTCCTCGGCGCACGAGGAGGGCGGTGAGCGGGTGTTCTCGGTGAACACCGAGCGCTTCGTCGGCGCGGACGGCAAGGTGACCGGTCTGGACGCGCACGAGGTCAAGATGGTCAACGGCCGCTTCGAGAAGGTCGAGGGCACCGACTTCACCCTCGAGGCCGACCTGGTGCTGCTGGCCATGGGCTTCGTCGGTCCCGAGAAGCCGGGCCTGCTCAGCGATCTCGGCGTGGGCTATGACCAGCGCGGCAACGTGCAGCGTGACAAGAACTGGGCGACCAACGTTCCCGGCGTCTTCGTCGCGGGCGACATGGGCCGCGGCCAGTCGCTCATCGTCTGGGCCATCGCCGAGGGCCGCGCCGCGGCCGCGGGCGTGGACCGGTACCTGGAAGGCGAGACCGCCCTTCCGGCGCCGATCACCCCCACCATGGTGGCGCAGCGCTAGATCCCCTCTCTTACCGGAGCGGAAAGAAAGGCGCCGGTGGTCGAGTCGTCC
>NZ_JBHVDM010000067.1:0-38615 GCF_042802775.1 Nocardia sp. NPDC057455
CGTCGAGACTTCGCCATCTCTGCACGATTTAGACCCTAACTTGCAGCTCAGGAACCAACCCAACCAAACCCATCCGACCCTCATTCCAGTTTTGCTCCAAGATTGGTCGGCGCCAGCGACTCTAGAACATCCGCGTTGTCGACCGCGGGGTGCGTATACCCCGCCTCATCAATGTAGTGACGAGTAGCCACCGACGCCCCCTCCGAGTGCCCCAACTGAGCACTCGCGCGCGTCGGATCGCCGGTCTTCCCGGTCACATGCGTCGCCACAGTATCCCGGAGGTTGCCGAACTGAACCCAGTGCACTGACGTCCCCTTCCTGGCCTCCAGCAACGCCGTATCCGCGGTACTCAACCGCACCACACGCCCCTGCAATGAAAGGAACAACTCCCCGTCCGCTGGGGCATCGCCGACCTGCTGCTTCCAGTCCCGCAGCACACCCGTCAACCACTTCGGCAACATCACATAGAAGTCATTCGCCACCTTCCCCTTCTTCGCGGACTTGCGGTAAGGCTGACGCACATAGGAGCCCTTGCGGGCCACCATCGTGCCGCACACATGCAACGTCGCGTTCGCCAAAGATTCATCGTCCAAGCCCGCCACATCACACCAGCGCACCGCCAACGCCTCACCGGGACGCATCCCCGTGCCCAGCAGTAGCAGCACCAGCGGCAGCAGATACTTCGCGCGGCCCTGACGCGTCACCACCACCCGATACAGCTCGTCGCGCTCCTGCGCGGTCAATGCCCGCTGCTTACCGCCGCCGGACATCGGCCGCGGCACCGGAAGCATCGGGGAGTAGTCGAACAGGCCGGCGAGGGTGAGCATCTTGAACGTGCCGGACAGGACCGTGTAGTGGTGGCCCGCGATCCCCGGCCACTGCTCAGCCATGCCCTCCAGGTAGTCCGCGAGATACGCGGGTTTGCCCACCTCGCCGATGGACAGCCCGCCGAGTGTCTTGATCAGCTTGATAGCGTCGGCTTTCGCGTTCTGCCCATCCCCGACGTAGATCGCGCGATGGTAGGTCGTCAGCGACTGTTCGGTGATCTTCTCCGCTGCCGCTTTCTTCTCCTGCTGTGTGTAGTAGAGGTCGAATGCCTTCGACATCTTGTCCGACAGTTTCAGCGACTGGAGACCGCCGCCACCGTTGACGGTGCTGGCGCTTCCTTTGCGACGGTTGCGTTCGAACGCCTGCTCCCAGTCGGCCAGGCACTCTTTGCGGGTGCGTCCGCTACCGCTGCTGCGCACATAGGAGCCGTTGAACGCACGGTGGCGGATTCGGTCGAGCCGCCAGATCCCGTCCGCACCCTTGACGGGGTTGAGCTTGGTCGGAGGCGGTAACGCACCGGGCTCCAACGCTTCCTGCGCCATCGGCTACGCCGCCGCGTGCTGCTGTTGGGCTTGCCATTCGCGGACGTCTTCCAGCAGGTACCGGTACCGGTTGGCGACTTTGAAGCAACGCGGCCCTTTGGGTGGCTGCATCTGCGCCCAGTTCTCCAGAGTCTTGGGTGCGAAACCCGTGATGGCGGCGACTTCATGGCGGTTGAGCCACCGCTGTTGCGTTCCAATGGACATAGCCGATCCTTCTGTAGCGTTTCCTACACGCTACGTCGTATAGCACACACTTCGCAAGCGGTAATGCCAGCTCACGGACCCGGAGAAGAGTTCGTCACCGGTCCCGCGTAGGCCCCCGGTCACGCTCCGGAACCCCCGTATCCGTGGCCGCGCTGCACCCGCGGAGTGTCTTCATCCGGACGGTGCTGCACTGCGGCCGCCGGGGCCTGCGCCTGGCCCGCCTGCAAAAGCTTCGCCACCTCGGATGGAAGACGATCGGTATCCCGTTGGTGAGCCTCGCGCTGCACCTTGGCTTCCCGCTGCGCCTTCTCGGCTCCCGCAGCGTCCTTCCGCGCCTTCTCTTCCCGCTCAGTGGCTTCGGCAATCTGCTCGATTCCCTGAGACGTGGGATAGTCGCGGTCCTTCTGGATGATGTCCATTGCCAGAAGCCATTCCTTCGCTTCCTTCTCTGGCACATCCTTTGCGATGTCCTCGAAAAGGCCCCGCTCCATCTTCTGGACAGCGCCCAAAGCGTTCCCCAACGCAATATGCTGCTGCTTCAACTGATCCAAATCCAGAGTGACACCTTGCTCTCGGGCGTCTGCGATCTGCGCCACGACCTCCGCGGTCGCCTTCCCGAGTTCTTCGCGCTCCCGATCGATCAACTCGTGCGTGATCTTGTCGATCGCCGTGGCGCGGTCAAGATGCTTGTCTTCGGCTATCTGCCCCAAGAACTGCTCAACCTCGCGCGACTCATGGAACCGCAACCCGAGCGCTTGACGGTCCCGGTCCGCCTGCTCCAGGTCGAACTTCGCCTGGACCACGTCCATGTCACGCAACGCCTCATGCATGAACCGCAACTGATCGATACCGATCGGCTGCCCCAGCACCTGACCCTTCTCGATGTCGAGCAAGTAGTCCTTCGCGAGCTGTTCCACACTCAGCGGGTCGACCTCCCGCGCCGGGATTCGCTCCAAGTTGTTTTGGAGCTTCTGCTGCTGCTCCTTCGCCACAGCTCGCGTGCCGGCCTCCAGGATCCGGCCGAACACTTTCTCGTTCGCCTTCATGACAATGAAGCGATCCGGAAAGTCTTTCTTCAGCTGCGCCATCAGTGCTTTCGCTTGCGGCGAGATGCGGTCTTCGCGAGCCTCGCGTGTGAAATACCGGACCACCTCGCCATCACGCAGTTTCTGCGCGTAGGCGGCCAGTTGACGGAGGTCTCGGTCCTTGCCGAACTGGCCTGCCTTCGCCTCAATGTTCTGCGCGACGCCGTCGATGGCCTTTTCCTCAGCAAGGTAGCGGTCTACACGTATCTTGTTGCCTTGCTCATCTTTGTAAGGGACTTCGGCTTCAAACCCCTTCTGCGGGAGCCCGAACACTACATCCAAGCCGCGTTCAACCGCCCGGCCATGCAGGTACAAGGTTCGGAAGTACGCAGACACCTCACGCCACTGATCAGGCGTCCGAGGGATCTCCCCGCGCGCGATCTTCCCCTCCACATACCGCAGATACTGCTCACGCTCGGACGACCCCAGATCATCCGGCTTATCTACATCCCCCATGACATCCTTCTACATGTCAGGCTCTTGAGCTTGACTCAAGAGCTGGTCCAACTTCCTCTGCTGCCACACGGCGCCTTCCAGACGACCCGCCGCGACCCACTCGACGTAGTCCTCCACTGCATTGCCGTACACCCAGGCGATTTCACCGTCGGGGTGCACAGTCAGCTTCTTCGTCGACTTCCGAAATGCGCCGTACAACTGACTACGCGGATCGAGGTAGAGGGCGCGAAAGGAGAACGCCAGTACCGGCCACATCGGATCGCCTGGACCGTTGGACGGGACGTTGCGCCACTCGGCTTCCACGGTGCGGCAATACACCTCGCCGAGGTAGCGCCGGTAGCGGTCAACCGTCTCCCGGTTGGCGGGGTCCTTCAAAGCCTCCAGCGCATCCCCGAAACGGGCACGAAGGTTCGCGCCCAACAGTCGCAGCCCTTCCCGCGTCCACGGATCCGCCAAAGCGCCGATCTCGGGTGCATTCTCGGCAAAAAATGTGGCGAGCGCGGCGTCACCACCTGCCAGCCATTCCAGGAACTCAGGTGCGTGCTGATTGCGTTCGTGCTCACGCAGCTCGGCTTTGCTCATCTTGCGGATGCTGCCCATCGTGGGTGCCCTTTCTCTGGTGACATGTCGCTCCCAGACTCGCAGAATCTGCTGTTCAGCAACTCTGGAAGCCGGTCGTGTCGCCAAGAATTTGCGGAGGTCCCCGGAGTGTCGGCAAGGGTTGTGGACCGGCGCCGCACCCCAGGGGCCTCCTCTTAACCCGCCTCGGGAACCAGCCCTCAAGGCGGGAAGCTCTATGACGCCTGCACGGACCGCAACGGCGTTGCTCGGCTCGGCTGCGGATGGCGGCGGTATACAACACGGGATTCCGCGTCGATGACATCGCAAACGTCCAGCGCTTCATCGAGTCGGATATGTCCGACATGGGGGACGATGACGACTTGGATGGTCTCGCGGCGAATGTAGTTCATCATCAGCTGGAAGGCGTTCTCGCTTCCTGGCCGGAGCACGAAGGTTTCCCAGACGGCCCAGTTGCGTTCGAACGCGAGGTTGTGGGCGGCTTCGGTCAACGCGCCAACAGTGTTGCCGCTTGCTCCTTTCGCGCCCGCGTCGACGAAGATCACCGCGTCTGTCTCGATCATCGCGCGCCCGCCGGGATGCGTCGGCTGTAGGAGGCCAGCGGGTACAGGGTGATCAGGTCGCACAGCCGCAGCACGGGGGCGACATCACGGCCTGGCAGGTGCTTCAATGTCGGGATCAGCATGCATGCGGTGTCATGCAACTCGACCCAATACAGAGCGGATCGCAGCGATTCGGAGTTGGTGTTGGGCACGGCGAGGATACGATCGAACTCCAGGTGGTGAGTCTTTGCCGTGTCTCTCGCTAGCGCGCCGAGTTCCACCTCAGCCCTGCCGCTCAACCCTTCTACCAGGTAGAGCACCGCTTTTCGCGTCGCCATGTCCGGTCTCCCTTCGTTGAGGGGCACTAGATGGCGGGGCCGGGAGTTGAACGGCCAGACGCTGCCGCCCCCTTGATGTCTCGCGGCTAGCCAGGCCCACGAGGAGGGGCGAGGCTGCGTGGCCATCTAGTGCCACTTCCTAGTAGACACGGACGGGGGGGCTCGTGGAATACTCCAATCAGATGTTTTCCACGAAACAGGCGTGTCTTCCAAATGACGAGCACAGAACCATTCCAAAAATGCACACACGCTAAAGGGGCGAGGGGATGACCACCACCACAGGATCGACCGTGCCACGGCGCATGCTCGGACGATTACTGAAGCAGTACCGCATCGCGGCCGACGTCAGCCAAGCCAAGGCCGCCCGCGAGCTTCAGGTTGGGGCGCAGACGATCTGGCGCATGGAGACCGGGCAGAACGTCATCTTGAAGAAGGTGTACATCGACGCCCTCTGCAAGCTCTACCGACTCACCGACGAGCAAGCCAAACGTGTCCGCCAACTACACCAGGAAGCCGAGGACGCCAGCGCTATCACCTGGTGGCATCAGTACGACGAGCAGATCCCGCCGCACTTCGACCTCTACATGGGGCTCGAAGACGCGGCCGAGTCGTTCAGGGCGTATCACCCGTCGCTACTGCCAGGACTACTGCAAACCCCTGAGTATCGGCGCCAAATCATCTGGACCGAGTTTCCGGCCATGGCAACGGCGGAAGTTGAGCGACGAATCGAGTTGCACACCAAACGAGTCGAACGTTTGACAAGCACGAAGCATCCGATTCGTCTCAGCGTCTTGCTCGATGAGGCGGTACTGCGTCGCGCGGCGGGGCCAGCTGAAGTCATGTCCGATCAGATGCTGCACCTCGTCAAGACCGATCACCTTCCGAACGTCACAATCCGGGTCGTGCCCTTCAGTGTCGGCATGCACGTGGGCACGATCACCGGACCGTTCATTCTGCTCGACTTCCCGCCGCACCCGACGACGGAGTTGACCGAGCCATCTACGGTGTACATCCAGGGGTTCACCGGAGCCGCCTACCTCGATACGGCGGAGAAGGTTGCCCCATACCGCACCGCGTACGCTGAGATCCAGCGTGCGGCGCTGGATGAGAAGGCTAGCCACCAGCTCATCCACCAAATAGCAGAGGAGTTGACCCGGTGAGTATCGACCTGTCGGGGGCGAAGTGGTTCAAGAGCAGCCACAGCTCAGGCAGCCAAGAGTGTGTAGAAGTCGCCTGGCTGGATGGCGGCCACGTCGGCGTGCGGGATAGCAAGAACCCCGCTGGTCCGGCGCTGGTGTTCGACCCGAGCGCGTGGGATGGGTTCGCCACCGACATTGCTGGCGGCGAGTTCACCCAAGTGGCCTAGGAGCCCCGAACAATGGGTGCCCTCGCGAATCTGCGGGGGCACCTTGTATTTCCACGATCTGTCACCCTGCCGCCGTAAACTGGGGAATCAACATCGTTGCGAGTGCGGAGGGTTCTCGATGAGCGTTGATCTCAGCGGCGCCGAATGGTTCAAGAGCAGTTACAGCCAGGACGCCACCGCCTGTCTAGAAGTAGCGTTCCTGGATAGTGGTTACGTCGGCGTGCGTGACTCCAAGAACCTCGCTGGTCCTGCGCTCGTCTTTAACGCCGCCGCCTGGGACGCCTTCACCGCGACCATCGGCCGCCGCAGCATCCACCTGTAGGGACAGCAACGATGCCCCCGCAACACTGCGGGGGCATCGTCATGTCGAGGCGGGCGCGAAACAGACCTTGCGGGACGTGATCTATACCCTTCCGGCCGTCATGCCACACCGATACGATCTGAGAGCTTCGTAACGGCGTCCCGGCTGAAGCGATTGATCAATCAACTACAACCACCGCAGGGGGTCACCCGTGTCCCAACCGCCGCCGCCATACCCCGGACCCAATACCGGCCCCGGCTACCCAACGCAAGGAACGCCGCCGCCGGGGTATCAGCAGCAGCCAGGGTTTCAGCAACCGGGCTTCCCTCCCCCGCCCGGATTCCCGCCCCCACCCGGATACGGGCCGCCCCAACCGCCCAAAAAGTCAGCCGTCTGGCCGTGGATTCTCATCGGCGGCATGATTCTGCTCTGCGGAGGCTGCTTCGGCATCGCCGGAATCGCAGCCAACGACTCTACAACCGCAGGCGCCGACAAAACGTCCACCACCCGGCCTGCCGCGCCAGAACCTCCCGCCGCCGCACCGCCAGCGCCCGCCGGCGAACCGCAGCCGCCGAAGCCGGCCGATCCCCCGAAATCTGACATCGCTCCCGCCGGATCCCCAGTCCGGGACGGCAAATTCGAGTTCGTCGTCACCCGCGTCGACCCGCCAGTCAAGACTGTCGGTGACAACCAGTTCCTGAGCGAGACCGCGCAAGGGCAGTACATCCTTGTGCACGTGAACGTCAGCAACATCGGCGACGCCCCCCGCGGCTACTTTGGCAGCAACCAAACTCTGTACGACGATCAGGGCCGCAAGTTCACCAACGATTCAATGGCCGAGATCAACGTGAACGATCACATGTCCGTTGACATCAATCCCGGCAACAAGGTATCCGTGACGCTCGTCTTCGATGTACCACCGGGAGCCGTGCCCGCGACGTTGGAGCTGCACGACAGCATGTTCTCGCGCGGCGCGAAAGTGGCACTGCGGTAGTTCGCCTAGCCCTGAAACGCCGAAAGACGGCCCCCGACCTCAAGAGAAGGTCGGGGGCCGTCTTTGTCGGCGTTACGTGATCTGTAGCAGGGCTGTGCTGGCGGGAACCGTGCCGGCGCTTGTGCCGGTCGAGTTCATCTGAATCTTGTAGACCTCTCCGTCGACCACTGCGGCGGCCGCTTCGCAGAGGCACGAACCGGCGTTCGCCGTGACCCCCGCACCTGTCGCGATGACTGCGCTATCGCTGACGCGCACGATACGAATAGTGTGGGTGCGGGTGAAGGATCCGCCGGTGAACGGGACCTTGGCGTAAAAATTCGCCTCCGCCTTGTTCCCGCGAACCGTCACCCCATTGCTGGCGATCACGGAACCGGGACACCCCGCATGGGCTACCACACCAGACAGGTCAACCCATGTCGCCGAAGTAGGCCATGTTTGAGTTGATCCGTTCTTCTGTAGCCCGGATTCGATGAATGCACCCGTCGCACGGTCGGGCAGGTCCCAGGCTTCGAAGTCTTCGAAGGCGGGGCCGTAGTACTTCGTGCCTCCGGAGTTCGCTGAAATCGCATAGAATCCGAACCGCTGCGACGCCTGCGGCACCAGAGCATAGCCGGTATCAATGTAGGCTGTGAGATTCAGCCGCTTACCAGCATGCAACCGGTAGGCCACGTATTCGTTGCCGTACACTTCGAATCCGTACCGATCGCCGACTTCGCACAGCGTCCGGTCATACGACGTGCGGTTGGTTGGAACAACTCCATCGAAGTTGGAGATACCTGCGTGGGAGGCGTCTACGATGTTCAGGTTCATCGTTTTTGAACCGTCATTCGTCATGCGGCAGATCAGACCCGACTGGGCTACTGCATTGGCAGCCTCGATAGGCGTGAATTCCACGCGGTGGTTGTAACCTGGGAACAGAATTTTGGGTGCTGTTTTTCCGAGGACCGTGCCAGCGCCTGGATCTGGGGCTTTGCACGCGTTGCTCAACACTCTGGGCTGAATGTTGAGATATGTACCGCCAGTGTAGTAGTCGTATACCGTCAGATCCAATGGGCCGTCGGCTCGATTGAAATCATCAGACCAATACGACGGGTCTCTAGGACTCCTCAACAGGTGCATCAGTTCCACGTCCCGAACAAATATGCTCGCAACCCTTTGCCTGGGCTAGTTCCTACCGCAGTGCAGGCCAGATTGATACGGTCGCCGACCGCGAACGACTGGCTCGGGTTGGCTGTACGGGCCGTTTCCGTGCTGGTGCCGTCGACCTGGTTCGCCGCCGACACGGTCACATTGGAGCTGGCAACTTGAGAACCATTCCGTGTGACTTCTGCCGACGTGTTGCCGCTGCCGTCTGCCGTTTCGAACTGGTACACCACTTTGGTCAAGGTGAACGCTCGGCCGACATACTGGCCGACAGTCCAATCCTCGGTAGTCGACCGGACGGTACCTGGGCTGATCGCCACGAAAACGAAGTCGCAAGGAACTGTATTCGCGGCGGGTGTGCGAGCGTCTGTGAAGCGCGCGTCGTTGGTATTCGCCTTCGCCGCCAAGGCTGTGCGAATAGAGTTGAACTCGGTGGCAATCCGTCCGGCAAGTAGACTAACTTGCGATGCGAGGGACATGGTTACACCAGTCCGGCCTCGAACACCGCGACGAAGTCAGTGGTGGGGCTGCCGATCTCCGTAGTCGAGTACACGTCGATGTTCGTGCGGGCGTTTCCCTTCTGGGTTCCGTTCAGGCCCTGTGCAGCTGTGTCGACCCGCACGCGGTTGGCAAGATCCCCGCTGACAGTCGTGGCGAAGTTCGCGTCATCACCCAACGCCGCAGCCAACTCGTTGAGCGTGTCCAACGTGCCGGGCGCCGAATCGACGATCAGCGCGGCGACGGCAGTCGACAGATTCTGATAGGTGATCTTCTTGAGGACATTCGACGCTTCACTGTCGATCAGGGGAATGGCGTCCGCGTTGACCGGCGTCGCCTTCGTCGAGACGCCATGAATGGACGAACCTACGTTGCCGGCGTCCGTCACGTCAGCGGCGGTTTCGATGCCGTCGAGCTTCGACTTCATCGTGGGCGTCATGACACCCGCATTGGTTCCGTCGACTGCCGGGATGGTGGCGTCTGTGCCGGTGTCGGACGTGATGACCGTTTGCGTGGACGAGAGGGTCGCGGCCAGGTTGGTTGCGCCGCCTCCGCCGACTTCGGATTGGACTTCGTTGATCGCGGCGACAAGATTCGACTTGTCGGTCGTGGTCAGACTGGCGAGGTTGCCGGTCTTGGTCGCGACCTCGCTGCGGACGGCTTTGATCTCGGTGCCGATACGGGTGGCGAGGTCAGAGACCTGGGTTACCAGGGACATGCGTTATTCCTTCAGGCAAGGCCGTTTTCAAACAGCAAAGAGAGGGTGACGGGCGGTTCCAGGTCTTCGAGAACCTGCGCAGTCGCGTCGTCGGCAATTTGATTCATGTCGGCGGGGTCGATTTCCCCCGGAGGTCCAGGCGGTCCAGGAGTCGCTACAACGACCACGCGGCTGCCGTCGGACGGGTTGATCGTCGCCGACTGCCCCGGTTGCGTAACCGTCGCCGTCGGCGCCGATACCCGGATAGTGACAGAGGCCATCAGGTGACCGCCTGTCCGTCGAACCGTTGAATTTTGCCGTTGACTACAACGATTTCGGTGGTCGGCGAGCCCGGATACGACAGGATGAACGCGTACAACGTGCCATTGTTCAGCTCGTCCGCGACCTCCGATTCGATCCGGACGACGGCGTTGCTGCCCGTGATGTCCGCCGGGAACCGTTGCGGGGTGGAGGTGCGCAAATCCAGGTAGCCGGTCACGCCCGCGTCGTAGTCGAGCAGTGTCGGGTTCTCGGGATCCGCACTATTCGGGTCGACGTTTTCAAAATTTATGACCAAGTCGCCATGCCACGACACCGGCAGCGCGTGCACCGGGGGCGGGTTGAAAAGTGGAGTCGTCAAATCCCCTCCTAAGGGGAATTAGGCGGCGTCGTAATAGAGGTGGGTGTTCGTTGAACCGGACTGCACCGTTCCGCTGGCGCCGAATGGGCACGAATACTGCAACGAGATCGTGTCGCCCGATACCAAACTTGTGGAGATCGGTGAGAACGTCACCGTTGTGCCGTTGAACGGGATAGTCGTCGAAGCGATCTGCGTGCCGTTCTTCAGAACGCGCAACGTCAGCGCAGTTGAATTGCTCCACGCACCAGTCAGCGTGACCTTGCAATGCACAATCACATTCGACGGGCCGTCCGACACCAGCGCATTGCTGGTGATGACCGTGCCCGGATATCCCGAGCGCGCCGCCCAGCCAGTGACCAGTGCGGTCGTATTGCTGGTCACCGCGAACGTGCCGCTCTTATCCATGCCCATCGGCGAGAACGACGGCGCAGCCACAAAACTCAACGTGCCTGTGCCCGTGAGAGTCAGAGCGGGGGCGGGTGCCGCTGCCATCGCCAAAGCGCCAGAGCCAGGCAAGGCGAGCGGCGATGCAGGTGCGGCGGGCAAGCTGAGAGTTCCCGCGCCCACCAGATCGTCGGTGACAGTCGGGGCCGTAGTGAACGCCACAGTGCCCGTGCCGGCCGCGCGAAGTTCGGTGTCGTAGCCGAACATGAGGAACGCTTCAGACGACAGATTCAAAGACGTGTTCGCAGTGGTCGCGGCGAACGCCACAGCACCTTCGCCTGTTACGGGCAGGCCGGCATTCGCAGCTGAGGTGAAACCCAGCGCGCCGGCGCCGGTCAACACCAGGTGCCTGTGTGGCGGTGGGGTGTAGGACAAGCTGTCGGGCACGCGGGCGGTGGTGCCTTGCGGAAGTGAGGCGGTGGCGCGTGATGCGCCCGGAAGCGATGCCCGCGACCAAGGGCGGCGAGGCAGCCCCATGGTCAGCTCTGCGTGTAGCTGGGGGTGACGTTGATGCTGCCCGGACCGCCGAGAGTGACCGACGGGCTCAAAGCGTTGCCGCCGATGAACGTGCCGCCTGAGCTTGCGGTCCACAGTCCACCGTGAGTGTAGGTGCCTGCTGGTGCGGGAACGGACACCAGTGCCGCGGTCAGCACGCCCGTGGTTCCGGAAACCCACGTTGCTTGCACCCGCGCATAGGGGGCACCGGTTGCTTCGTTGGCGCCGGTAGTTCCAGGGTCGGCGGTGTGCAGGGAAACCCACGGCCCGGTAGCGATGCCTTTGACGCCGTCTGCGGCGGCCTGCTTTGTTGCGTTAGGTAAAGCCATTGTGCACTATCCTTCGCGGGCTACTGAGCCCTGATACCAGCAAAAGTCTTTGCCGTCCGAGTAATGGACGTAGAGCCGGAAACGGGCCGGGATAGAAATGGTGTCCGCGAGCGCGTAGGACACATTCCAACTAATCGAATACGGTGTGACAGTCGCGGCCCATGTGCCGATGACGTCTCCGGCCATGTCGTAGAAGATGATTTCCGCGCTGGTGCCGGTGGGGATTTCTTCACCAGCCATCGGATATATGTCGTGGACGAAATCTTGACCGGCCACCAAGACGAGTGTTTCGACGAGCGGCTTAGCCCCGATGGTCATGGGGAACCCCCTGGTTGGGCGTTAGACGCCGGAGTAGATGCGGACGTCGTTCCAGCTGTTCGAGTTGCTTGATGAGGCGCGTTCGACTCGGAGGCCCGCGTACGTATTCGAGGCGGGAACGACGGCGTGAACGTTTCCGGCGTACAGGAACGGGGTGCCGTTCTTTTCGAGCCAGGCAATGCCGTCGTGAACGGAGAACGCGAGGACATCGCCGCTGGAGACAGTGACACCGCTGGTCACGGAATCGAAGTCCGAGAATGTGGGCGGGTTGCTCGACAACGCTGTTGAGAAGCGGCTGAGGTAGACTTTGTTGCTGAAGATGTTCGCGGACAGTCCTTGTGTTCCTGCCGCGTTGGAGCAGAGCACCAAACCTGAGTCGGCGTTTCCGTTGGGGCCGAGGTTGCCGCCGACGGTCGCTTCTATCCGCACTTTGCCGGATGTGACTGCGGTATCGCGGATCAGACCGCGAGAGCCATCAGTTGTGCCTGTAGTCGACCACGAGTTGCTTTGAATGGCGGCGTCGGTCCCGATTTGTGTCCACCCGTTACCGGCCGCGCCATCGGTTCGGTTGAAGTCGTCGTAGAAGAGTGAACTCCACACCGTTTTCGGTGGCAGGGAACTGGTGCGGTCGTAGTGGTCGATCCAGCGAATCCACGCATCACATAAGGCGCCGTTGAGGAACCGCACACACCTGCGGCCAGGCCCGAGCTTGAAGGCGGGGCTTATCATTTTGCTGCCGACGTAGATGTTGTTGAGCCAAACTTGGACCCATTCGTCGTTTTCGATCCAGAGCTTTAGGGTGATGCTGTTGCCGAAATAGCCGACCGGGCTGGACCATTGGAAGGGGGTGCCGGTGACGGTCATGACGTTTTCGAATTCGACGTACTGGATGACGTCGCCGCCGATGGCGGGGGCGTGCATCAGTCGGATGCCGACGCAGTTGAGGAAGGTGCCACCGATTTTCGACCATGAGTCTGTGAAGTAGACCGCGAGTGATTGCGCGGCCAGGCCCTCGACGGGGAACCACACCTCGTATTCGAGGCCCCAGTTCGGTGTGAATGGCTGGAACTCGTAGCTTTCGCCGCCGCCGTTGACGGTGCCGAAGTTTTGTGGGATGTGCAGTTCGTGCGAGCTGTTGATGTCGGCGACCGTGCCGTCGCCGAGGTGTACCCATGGCCGCTTCACGGGGTTTTCGATGGCGCGGTCGAAACTGTCGTACCATCCGGCCCAAGCCAGCGGCAGATTACGTCGGATCAGAAAGCTCATGGGTTCACGGGGTCAGTGAAAGCTCCATTCACCGTCCCGCCCTGCGTGGCACAGAAGTTGCGCATGCCCGCGATGACATTTCGCATCCGGTTGTATTTGACCCCGACCGGTGAGGGGTCCGCTGGATCTGTGTAGGTGTACTTCCACGTCGCCTTGTTCGCATCCATTACCGCGATAGCGGCATCGAGGATCGGCAGCGCGTCCTCTGCGGCGGCCATGTCGAACATTCCGTCCAGCGTTGTTACGCCGAAAGCAGCGCGGTACAGGTTGCCGTTGTACGGCTCCCGAACGGCGACGATCTGAACGTAGGTGCCTGTGCTGGAGACTTGCTCGAAAATCTGCGTCACTGTATTACCACCTCTTGTTCGACGGCGCCGGAGATGGTGCCGCCGTTGTGCGCCAGGAATGTGCGAATGCCGATGAGGGCTTTCCTGTTGCCGCGCAAACCGATAGGGTCATCCGCCGCGACAAGGGGTCGCAGCGATTCGGGATCGTCGTTGAAGCGCGCAATGGCGGCGTCGAGGACGGGGATGGCGTGGTCGGCGGGTGTCATGTCGAACAAGTCGTCAAGTGAATCGACATCAAATGCGGCGCACCACAAAGCGGTCCGGTTCGGTTGGATAATCGGCGTAGACACATAGGTGCCGCCCGCGGCAATGCATTCGAAGACTTTCATTTCACCCTCCAGCGGGGATGAACACACCCGCAACCGCTATCTGCAATACTTGAGGCGCAATCGACCCAGTCACCGATGTGACGGAGTAGTAGAACCGCTCTTTATCTAGGACTGGTTCTGACAGCAGCGGGACGTTCCGGCGCGTCTCATTGGCGCCCATAACCGTTGATGTGACCGTGGTCCATGCGGTGCCGGTGGCGTTCCATTTCCGCGTCTCCACGGTCATTCCGTTCGGTTGGCTCAGCAACGCGATATGAATGTCGGTGAGGATCGCTTCCTGGTCGTCCGGCACATTCAAAACCGGGCCGAGCAGAAGCTCATTGACACCCAACACCACACCGGCGGACGCGACGACGCACTCGATGATCCAAAAGGACGCGTTCTCGTACGCTTTGTCGGCGAGGTCTTCAGCGTTAGCGGCAGCATTCGCTGCTGCCTGCGCTGTCGTCACCGCCGAATCGGCTGAGCCCTGCGCTTCCAGCGCTAAGGCATAGTTGCCGTCGATCCGTTGGACGACATTCGTGGTGTGCGTGTTCTGCGCGGAGTCGTACGACACCCGCACGCCCTGCGTCAGTGCGGCCTGGGTATCCTCTGCGGTCGCATTCTGAAGCGAAGCGAAAGTGCCCGGTACCTGTGAACCGTTAGGTACCGGTTGATTAGGGGCAGTCAAAGGAACACCCCCTTGAAGCGTTATAGATTCTTGCCGGAAAGCCGCAATCAGGCGCCAGCGGTGCACGTACGATGGAGGTCATGGCTCAAGACGCCGACGACCCTCCCGACGCTGATGAAGTGATGATTTGGAACCGGTTGAGCGGCCGAAGTGTCGGTTTCACGCTCCCCCGCCAATACGACGAGTTGATCGAGTGGCTTGAACGCCACCACGATCGGCGGACTTCACCTAGGGATTTTGCCCGTGCGCAGGGATGGTTTCCCCCATCGAAGCCATCCCGGCTGAGCGTGTTCCTCGCGAAACTGCGCGGTTAGACCCACAGTTCAGGCGGGTTCGGGATGTCCGTGTCGCCCAAGCGGTTCAGGCGTTGGATCACCATCGCGTCCCACCGCTGATGCTCATATAGTGCGGCCTTGAACTGGCGCAGTTCGTTCTTGGCTTCAGTCAGGTCCGTCTGCATGGCCTCGACCTGCTTGATCGACACCTCACTCAGGACAGAAGTGGCGTCGATCTTGACCTTCCGGCGCCCCATCACGCCTGTAATGACTGCTGTGGCCGCGCTGGACCCAGTCAGCAACACCAGCATTTCGAACAGCTGTTGTGCGTTCATTTCACCGCCTCGGTAGCTTTCGGATCACGCGGCGAAGTTCCTTCCACCGGAACGCGAAAGCCACCACCACGGCGAACGTGATCGACGCGGGCAATACCGCGTTCAAGCCACCGAAAATCAGCTGGGCGATCCCGTACAGCACCAGCGACATGCCCGCCGTCACCAACCCGACGGACTCGATGAACAGGCCATTGACCATGTTCTTGATCAAGACACCCCACAAGGCGGCAGCCGCCCCCAAGGTCATCAATCCCAGCCACGCCACATGCAGCCACGACGGCATCAATGCGGCGATGGACCCTGGAATGGCCCGCGTTGCAAGCTGTGTGATCCCACTGACGATGAGCAGGAGCAGAAACACCAGCTCGAACGGCTCACGTCTGTGAAGTAGAAATTTCTCCATGTCACGACCTCCCCAAGGGCCGACCCGTGACGTGGTCGGCCCCGACGAGATCAGTCGACTGGAGTCTTAGCCGCAGCGACACCGAGGCCGAGCAGCGACACAACCAGGGTGGTCAGGGTCGCGGCCTGGTTCTCCGCCACGACCCCGTAGTAGACCAGCACGGCCTGTGCGGGGATCAGCAGGCCGTACAGCCACGTCCGCCATGTCGCGGTGCTGTTCGCGCCGGCCAGGCCGAAGCCCAGGGCAGCCGCGATCGCAGCCACCCACACGGCAGCGGATTCGCCACTGAGCACACCGAACGCGACGAGCGCGGTCTGCAACGGCACCAGTGCGGCATAGACGCGGCCACGTACTGCGGCGGTGACGTCGCGAAGAGAATCAAAGGTCATAGGAGACTCCTATTAGGGGTTAGCCCTGTGCGTCCGGCACAGGCGTGTCGGCGCCGTCTACGGTCAGGAAGCCGAGAGTGGACTTCGGCGTGAAGTAGATGACTCCGTTGTCGAAGGTCTGGTAAGCGCCAGTGTCGAAGGGGATCTCGTTCGAGGTGGGCCAGCCGTAGGGGCTGTTTTCGTAGCCGGAGCGGTTCCAGCGGTTGCGGATCTCGCCGTGTACCCAGTAGCCGGGTTGTCCGTAGCGTCGGTAGATGGCGCCGTTCTCGAAGCCCTGCACATCGCCGATGCCGTTCAGCACGGTGTGGTCGCCGATGGGGTAGCCGAGCGGGCCTGCCTCCCAGCCGAGTTCCGCCCAGGTCTCGAACACGTTCCGCGGGATGGCGTGCGCACCGGTGCGGGGATGCCAGTAGATGTAGCCGTGTTCGAATTCGGCGAACCGGCCTTCGCCGTCGGGAGTGGCGATTTCGCCGTCAGTCAGCCGCTTGCCGATCCATCCGGCCGCGCGCTCCGCTTCGGCGTCGATCATGTTCACTACCGGGGCGGCGGGTGCGCCGCCGTCGTACTCGCGCACGTAGTCCGCGAACACGTCCCACGGGAAGTTCCAGCCGACGTCGGTGTGGTCGCCGATGCCGAGGCATTGGGTGACGTACTTGTGGTCGGAGATGCCTTCGCCCCGGTAGTAGTCCGGGACGATCACGTCAGTGCTGAACCCGTACTTGTGCGCGTCCTGCACGGCGCGGTAGGCGGCGATCCGGAGATCGGCGTCTCGCTCCAGCCATTGCGCGCGGCTGAACGACGCGCGGGAGCCGGCGAAGCACAGGTTGATGGTGTATCCGTTCGCGTCGAGCACGGACCAGCTCGCGTAGTCGGTGTCGACGACGTCGACGAGGACGCCGTCCCGCAGCGTGTAGTGGTAGCTGACGCCGTTGGCTGAGTTGTTCAGGTACGACGCGAGCCCTTCGGCGGTGCCGTTACCTTCCTGCGTATGGAGCAGGAAATTTGTGACGCGGGAACCCCACCGGTTGGAGCGCGAACTGCCCAACCGGTTGAGTTCTGTGTATTGAGGGGCCATCAGACGCCCACCTCCGGAAACTTGTCGAGAATGGTCTTGCGGGGCCTGCGGGAGAGGTGGCGCTCTACCATGAGCACCCGCTCGCGCTCCGCGTCGTCGACGGCCTCCAGGTACTCCAAGACTTCGTCCACGGTGTGCAAGCACGGGTTGTAACCCGGATCCCGGACAGGCTCATTGGTCACGTACGCACCGTCACGTGACACCGGACCCGTCTTCGGGCCGCGCCCTTCGCCGGTGATTCCGTCAACGATCTGCGTGTTGCTGGGCGCATCTTCGGGACCGAACCCGAGGGCTTCCGCAAGTTGTCGCCTGGTGTCCTGCGGCAGGCTCGCGACGAACTCCTTGATGTCGAACTGCGACCGGTCAGGGGCGTCGATCGGCTCCCACACGCCAGGACTCGTCAACCAATGCGGGTCCGTGTTGCGCGGGCGCTGGTACTTGATCTTCCGCTCCGCGGGGATCGACGAACCCGGCGGGCGCGCGCCGCAATCCCACTGCCGGCGAGACACCTCTTTCAGGTACTCGACCGGGAAAGGCAATGGTGCGCCCTTCATTCCGGGGAGCCCGGAATACATGTAGAGGAACGCTTCCTCGGGACAGTTGGGGTTGCAGTTCTCGAAGGTCGGGAAGTCGCCCGGCTTCAGCCAAGGCGACTGGTCCACTTCCTTCACACGAGCCGACTTCTTCGACATGTTGCTCCTGGTTATCGGCCATGAACGGCCAACTGCTGCACCAGCGACCCGAGTTCGGCGACCATCGCCAGCGCCCTCTGACCGCGGTCCTTGTTCTTCTCTTTCTCGCCGATCACCGGAACCCATTCAGGTGGGGACTCGCGGTCCCAGGCGAGAGTGAGTTCGCGGACTCGGTCGACGTAGATGGTGTGGTCGTCGACGTACAGCACAGTGGGGCCGTTGCCGACCACCTGCGTTCCGATGACCTGTGCGCCGATACGGTCGCCGATGAAGAAGTGACCCTTGCCGTTGTCGCCGATGAACCACGGTGCGCCGTCACGGATGTTGATCTCATGGGAGAACCAAGACCGCGTTTCATGCAGCGATTTCCGGATGGAGAGCAGCATTTCTAGCGTGTATGCGCGGTCTGATCCGGAGGCTAGGACTTCGAACGGAGTCCCCCACCCGCCGTTGGCTTTTCGGCTCGCAGATTCGATATTGGCCCAGGCGGCGATGGTGTCCCAGTAGAAAACCTGGGCGACCGCATCGACGGCACCCCCGATAGGGGGGATCACTATTGCAGCGGCCAGCAGATCGCCGGCTGTATTATGCGAAAAAATTTTCTCGGCAGAGTAATTGACCCAGCCGGGCACCCGCATGTCATAGAATTCTTGGACACCGAGCGATTCGACCGAAACGAGGGGAGAGTAAGAAACCGCGTCTCCGTCCGCAATCCCAATCCACGCTTCATCTGGAATATCCTCAGAAGGCTGCTCGACTCTCGATTCACTCGACGTGAGGTCCGCTGTCGCGACCTCGACTCCTATAGCCGTGTCTCCAGCCTCGGTCCAGCCGTCACGCGTCAGCCAACGATGCTTCGCCGTTGCGGAAAGAGAGCATCCGTTTTCGAGGGTGTACCTGAAAAGCTCTGCACGGCCCTTCTTGAACGCGAACTGTGCCGTGGCCGCGACCCGCTGACCTGACGGCGTCAGCGACCAGATCCGGAACGGCCCGCCGCGCTCGGCGAGCACGTCGATACGCTCTCCGCCGTCCGGTCCGTCGATGACGGTATCCCCCGACACGCATTGGATCGCTGCTGATATCAACTCATTCACGAACGGGAATGAGTGACCTCCGGCTACGATTTGTCGCGCAGTCGAAGGCGTGAAGGTGAATTTGCTGGATTCGATTCCAGTCTCTTCACCTTCAAGGTAGATCACGTAAGGGCAGGTTTTATCCGTCAAACGGAGACCAGGCACCTTGTACGAATCCGGGATCGTCGGAGAAACGACGTCTTCTTCGAACGCGTCAACGAAATCTTCAGCGAACTGCGCGAACGTGCGGCGCAGACCAAGGAATGGGTCACCACCATTCGACGTGTCAGTCCAGTAGCCCGATTTGTCGACGATATCGACGACGAGGCAGCCCGTGCGGAGAGTTTGTCCTTCGATCGGCTGTTCGTCCTCGGAGGCGATAAACCGCCGCACTTGAATGCTGAGTTGGGCGTCTTCCAGAATGTCTTTCGACATGTCGACCCAGCGTTTGAACCGCGAGTTCGGGACCGACCAGATCGTGCCCGCGTTCATGTCGTCGAGGAAGGTGGTGGGTTTGACCGCCACCGGCCAGTTCGACATGAGGGTCGCCGGTGCTGAACTCTGGTCTTGCGGGTCGTCGGGGAGCGCGAAGTTGTTCGTGGCGTTCTCGCGCATCAAGTTCAGGAATAGCGCGGTTTTCAAAGCCCAAATCGACGGGCCAGCGCAGTTGTGAACTGTGATCCCGTTGGCGACGAATCGGTGTGCGTCGAGGACTTCAATATCGAAGACCTCTTCCTCGCCATGTGGTTCGAACGATGCAACCGTGTCGGTGCCGCCATAGTCGGTGACCACGAGTTCACCGACGCCGATGTCCTGCGCTTCTTTGAACCCGGTGGGCGTCAGAACGCGATGGTCTGCGGTGAGGACGATCTCTTTGCCGAGGGCTGTGGTGAGCTTGTAGACGGCTTTTATACCGTTGCTCCACGCTCCCGAAGCCGACTCATATGTATGGCCGTCGACGACCACTCGGCACGGCTTGCCGACGAGGTCCCGAATAGGTTTCTCGCCGTCCGTCGTCAGAATCCGAGTATCCCCAGAAAGGCAGAAAAAGACGCGGGGAAATTGCACAAAAGCTGGCAGAAACGGGTTACACCACGCGAGATAAAACTCCAGCATGGAAAGGTCGTGCAGCCAGCGCACAACCAATACCCAGGTGCCGTCTTCTCTTTTCTCTACAGTGTGGTCGTGGAGCCTGCCGGACCAGCGTGCACCGTCTTTATCGACGGTGATGAAGACATGCAGTTTCTCGCCGCGAGCGACACGGGGCGCGACCTGCCAAATCCACTTCGCGAGCGGGTCGTCGATCGGGATTTCCGTGATCCCCGGACCGACCTCGTTATCCAGCCAAGTGAATGACGCCGAATATTCGGTGTCGAGGGTGCCGACCAGATCCCAATCACCGTTCCAAATGCGGACCTTCGGTGGAACGAGTCGAGCCCGGCGGTCTCCTTCCTCGGCCGCGAGGGTGGCTTCCCAGATGGCTTTACACTGGTCTTCGAGGGAGAGTTCGAGCAGTTCTGTCATCGGTTCTCCCACGCGTGACCCCAGCGCCGCTGGCAGTACACATCAACCCGTCCGCCGCCAACCGGAGCGTTCTCAACCTTCACAGGCAGATTGGTTTCCGGTGTTTTCGGCGGAATGACATGCTCGAACGATATTCCGTTCATGCGGGCCGCCAAATTTGTTCCAGCGAAATCCCTGACCTGCAATTTGTCGCGGTACAGAGTGATTCGCGCTCCGCCCTCGACATCGCCGAGTAGCGGGAGGGTGATCTTCCGGTTCGGGTACTTTCCACCCGGCACCCGCTGGTGCTTTTTCCCGGTCCATGAGAAGTCGGGAAGTGTCCACAGGCCGCGTGTCACGACCCATTGCAGCCGCATAGGCTGATCGCAAGGGTTCGAGATTGTCACGAACCCTTCGCTGGTTCCAGCCGACCCGGTTTCGAAGTAGTCGAACGGCGTGTTCTCCCATTTGTCTTCGAAGAAGAACGGCTGATCCGCGACAACCGCCATCGGCACCTTGGAAGACCGGGTGATATGTCCGTCGTGTTTCGACTCGAAATCGACGGTGTCGTCCTTCGCCAGCCACAGGCTGCGCGTTCCCGACATCGGCGTGGTGATCGACATCTTCGTGAGCGTCGAATTGGGATCCCACGGGTCGGCTTCGTGATCCCACATCGCATTCCAGCGGTCTTGGAGATCCTGCCACTCCTCTGGGGAATCGCCCTTGATATCCACACCGAAAGTAATGCGGCGCTCTTTATACGTTTTGCCCAGATACGTCGAACCCCGCTGGAATGCAGACGATTTACGCCGCGTCTGGACAGGTGCGTCGTAGATTCCCTTAATGTCGGTGGACAGAAAGAGTTTCGACGACGCACCTGCACCGTTGATGACGGCGTGTCCGTCATTCACTCCGAAGATTTCGACGCGGGCAGATTCCCGCATCAACCTGTTAACCCCTTGCAGTGCCAGTGTGCTGGATAGCACGGAGGTCAGCGATCTGCTGCGCCCGGCGGAACGCGTCCGCGGTGTCGGCGGTTTGGATCGTGATGTGAGTGGAGTAGTCGTTAGCCGACATCTGCCCAGCCGGGCCGCTACTGGTCTGCATGACCGTGTTCGCGGCCCCAGCGACGGGAGCGGCTGCGGCTTGATACCCGGACTGCGCCAACGCTTGCGATGCTTGTGCGGATGCCGCGCGAGCACGAGCCCAAGCGTCCAGCGTCTGCCCGTATTGAGTGACCTCGGACGGGATCAGTGAACGCGGATCCGGCAACCCGAGCGGCCCGAGCGTTGAGGACACAAGGTCGTTGAACCCCGTGTTCAGCGCACCAGCGAACCGGTCCTTGGCCTTCGCGCCGACCATCTCGATCGTGTCGACACCAGGATTGGCTGGAACACCGAACGTGCCCGGCTGGCCCTGTGTGTCCGTGCCGCCGTTCAACGGCTGCGGCAATGCCTGAAGTTGGTTGTTGAAGCCCGGCATCTGGTTGATGAACTGTTCGAACATCTTCCATTGCGGGTTGGTCAACACCGCTTCGGGCAAGCCCGAGAGGTTGAATCCCCAGTGCTTGTCTTTGAGGATGCCGCCCTGGTCGTAGCCGTGGCCGTGGCCCCACTGTTGCGTGAGATCCATGCCGTAACGCGACTTGTAGTACCTGAGCGCGGCGACCATGTTCGAGTACGGGTCACGCCGATCGTTGGGCAGTGTCGGATCCCGGTGCGCCGCGTAGGTGCCCGGAATGATCTGCAACAATCCGACACCGGCTTGTTCGCCGGTGCCGTTGACGTCGGTGATCTGCTGAGCGATGTTCGGGTTGCCGCCGGACTCGGACATGATCTGCGCCAACATGGCGTTGACCTGGTTCGGGTCGTCAGAGTTGAAGCCGACGTGCCGCATCGCCTTCACAGCGAGTTCACGCCACTGTTCGCCGCCGCCGGTTGGGTCGTAGTCGACCGGGCTACCGCCACCGGATCCGCCGAGGCTGCGTGACACCCATGCGATGGCTTCGTCCGCCAGTTTCTTGACGAACGCTTTCGGGATCATGCCGAGTTGCCCCAGGCCGGGGATGTCGGGCACCTGATCGGCGAGCGCACGCATGGGCTTCGCCAGCAGATTGTCGATCGCGAAGTCACGACCGCGACCCGCTACCCCACCGAGACCGGAACGGATCCGGTCCAGCAGGCCCTGCTTCTCTTCGTCGGAGAGGTTGCCGAGGAAGTTCGCTGCGGCCCAGTGGACGTGGTCGGTGTGGGCGGCGTTGGTGGCTGGCCCGTAGTCGAGTGGCGCCCCGTTCTTGAGGTTCTGCCATCCCGCCAAAGGCCAGTGGATCAGCTCTGTTGACTGCGGGTAGGTGTTGTAGATCCAGCGGGCGATGTCGGGCATCGGGCCGCCGAGGTCGATCGCCTTCCCTTGCATGTGGTAGTCGAAACCGGATCCGACCTCTTGGAATCGCTTCGCTGAGGTGAGGACAGCGTTCGGGAATGCTTCGCTGACGAGGCTCCACAACTGCGCTTGGATCGGGTCCAGCGGATCGGATGTGCTGATGATGCCGCCGCCATCGCGGAGGCCATCCCCACGCGACTGTTTGCCGCCGCCGTCGAGGACTGTGCGACGCGCTCGGTACATGGCTTCATGTCCGCCGAACGCATCCACCTCGTCGGCGGTCCACACGTGTTCGCCGCGCGACAACCGGTACAGGCCGGCTTTGTCGTCGTAGCGGTTGCCAGGGCCGTCGACGGGTCCACCGGGACCACCCATCCAGCGTGCGCCGATGAGCGGCTTGGTGAAGTCGCCTGTGGTGCCGGTGATGCCGACGTGTTCGACCATCTCCCATGTCGGGAGTCCGAGTTTCGGCGCGACCTTGTTCCAGATGTCGCCGAACCCGTTGATCACGTCAACGACGCTGTTGATCGGGCCTTGCAGGGCGGAGACGATTCCGCTCCAGCTGGAGCCGATGCCGACAACAATCTGCCCGAAGAAGCTGGGCAGTTCGCCGAGGGCGGCCTTCAGTTTCTCGAATCCGTTGTCGCCTACGATCTTGTCGATCGTGGAGGTGACGATGTCGCCGACGGAGCCCCACTTTGCGCCGCTGTCGGTCGCGAATGACCCGATGGCTTCGGTGATTCCGGGCAGCTTGTCCTTGAGCCCGGACAGCGCGCCGCCCGTGAGATCGGTCAGGCTGGAGACCGCTTTCGGGCCGACCCCATCGAGGCTTGTGCCAATCTCATAGAACCAGCCGACGAGCTTGCCCGCCTTCTGGTCCACGTCGGCTGTCAGTGAATTCCAGGCGTCTTTCGCAAACTGGAGCTGATCATCGAGACCGGTGATTTCGGCGAGTTTCGGCAGCGGGTTGCTGATGGTGTCGTTGACGTTCTTCCAGCCGCCGAGGCGGTTCATGAAGCCGTCGACCTTGTCGATCAGGCGGACGATCTTGTCGATACTGTCGCTGATCTCTTTGACAGCGTCCTTGACTTCCCTGAAGAAGTTCTTGACCTTCTGCTGCCCCTCTTCGCTGGCGAGGAACTTCTCCCACCGGTCGAAGGTTTCCTTCATCGAGTTGAGCCAGTCTTCGCCGGTCTCATCGGAGCCGCGGAAGATCTGCCTCACAACGCCGCCGAGTTCTTTGCCGACGTCGACGAGTTTGCCGAGTGTCTTCAGGGACTCGTCGAGGAAGTCGTGAAACTTTTTCTTGCCCTCGTCGGATTCGGCCCACTTGCGGAATCGCTCTGTGAAGCCAAGGAATCCATCAGAGAGGCCAGGTAGGAAGTCCGAACCCACCTCTGAGAGGGACAGGAACCCTTGAATCAGGTTGTTGATTCCGTCGAGCGTCGGGCCGATGGATTCCTTGACGCGATCGAAGATGTGGGCGACTTTTGACCGTGACGCATCAGTGTCCAGGTCTGCCAATGCACGTCGGAACCCGCCGTTCAGCTCGGTAGCGATGCCACCAAGCCCGGTCTTCAGGGTGGGGATCCAGTGGTTGGTGAGGTTGGTGATCGATTCCCCGAGGCCGTCGACCAGGTTGTCTTGGACGAGGTTCTTCAGCCCGCTCAATGTGGGCTTCAGTGCGAGCAGTTGCCGCACCAAATCTTGTGCTCTCGGTGAGAGCTTCGCCATCGCTCGTTCGAAGTCGTCCGCAGCGTCGGACGACTTGTTCATCGCGTCGGTCATTGCCTTCTGCGCTTCGACCAGCTCGGCCTGCGCGTCAGCCAGACGGGTGTAGGCGTCCTGCAAAGCCTGCTGCGCGTCTGCTTCGCCCTCAGCGGCGGCGGTTACGCGTTCCTTGGCCTGGACGACCTGGTCGCTGCCTTCGACGCCCTTCGCGTTGGCTTCGGCGGCTTTCTCGGCAAGCTCGCGGGATTCCCGGATCGTGTCCTGCTGATCCACCAATGCGCGCTTGACGTTGTTCTGTGCGCGGGCACGGTCGATCGCATCGGAGTTCGGGTCGGAGAAGACGCGGAAAAGCTCCTGCTGAGCTTCCGCGACCGCGATAGCGGCGGACTCCTCATTCAGCGCGGTCCGACCCAACGCGCGGTTGAGGTCGTCCAGGTCCTTCTGTGCGTCCTTGCGGGCGCGATTCAGGTCCTTCTGCGCATCAAGACTCGCCTTCTGCGCATCACGAACGCCGCGCTCGGCTTGGGTGATCCCCCGCTGGGCATCGACCACGCCACGTGCGGCTTGTGCCTGCTGCTTCTGCGCTGACGCAACCGCTTTCGCGTGCGATTCGGCGTCCTTCTTGGCGTTGTCGGAGACCTTTCCGGCGGCTTTGATCGCGTCGCCGATGCCGTGGAACCCGAGGACCAGTGTGCCGATCGTTGCGACAGCGCCTGTCAATATGGCGGGCAGCAAACCGATCACGCCGGCGGCTTGCGCGAACTGCCCGATCAGTGGTACGAGGCTGACCGCGGCGAGCCCGATCAAAGCGACTTTGGCGATGCCGAGCAGGCTGGAGAACGAGAACAGTTGCCGGGTGGCGTCTTGCAGTGCTCGGACAGCAGCGGACCGGAACCCGGTCCATGCCGCACCGAGCAGGCTCGTCAGGGAGTTTTGGCGGTTGCGGGCGCGGTCGAGGCGGTCGTTTGCTTCCGCTTCTTGTCCCATGAGGCTGGTGACGCGGCCGATGGAGTCGGCGAGGGATGCGCGGGCGCGGGCGAGGCGTTGGGTTGCGGCGGTTCGTTGTGAGTCGGTTGCGTTGGCTCGCGCCATCACTTCCGCATGCCGCTGCTCGGCGAGGGTGACTCGGTCGAGCGAGTCGTCGCGAGTGCGCCGGGCAGATGACAGCCTGGCAGCGATGTTCGCGACTTCGGCTTCCGCACGGGCCACCGATGCCCGGTCGATTTCGACCTGGAGACGGACAGCGCGGATCGGGCGAAGGAAGATGCCGCCGGTCAGTCGGCGGGTGGAGCGAGCCAAGCCGGCGGTGTTGAGGTCGCCAACCTGGTTGCTCACTGACGACGCTATGGTCCGCAGCGCTAGCAGTTGCGCCATCGCCGCTGCGGTGTCGACGTTCGCGTTCAGCGTCAATGGATGTGCGGCCTGGGCGGTGCGGAACGCTTCCATCTGCCGGGTGGCGCGTGTCAGGTCGACGTTGACATTGACCTTGACGTCCGGCATGCCTTTGACGGCTTCCCGGACGCGGGTTCGCAGACCGGTCGTGTTGACCTTGATGCCGACTTCTGCGTTGATGCCCGCCGTCGCGGTCCGCACCATGTTCCGCAGGTTGGTGCGGAACCCGTTCGCCAACTTGGGCTCGACGGTGACCTTCAGCGACTCGTTGATCGGCCGAAGAAGGGCCTTGACATCGGTCCGAAACGACGACGCCAAGCGGGGGCGAAGGGTCAATCGAGCCGAGCCGGCGGAAAATGCTGGCCAATTCGCCATGCGGCACCGCCTCTAAATCAGGATTTGATGCCCAACAGGGCGTTCACCGCGTCATTCACCTGCTGGGTTTCCAGCTGTTCGCGGGCTCTGTCTTCCGCGGTCATTGGTCGCGGCTCAGGCCGCATGGGGGGTGGCAGTTTCCCGCCGAACACCGCGGGCATGATCCGGATGAGTTCTTTGATGTAGTCGATCAGCCGCAGTTGCAGCAGAACTTCGAGGCTGTAGCCTTCCGGCGTCGGTGCCGGAAACTCTTCGGATTCAGGGCGCGGATGTTGCGCGCGTTCCCACCCGATGATCGGATCCATGGCGACCGCAGAGTGATAGCGGCCGTGGGCTGGGACACGGTGAGCGAGGATCCGATACAACTGCTGCCACGGATGTTTCCCGCGGAAGAAATCCAGCAGGTCCCATCCGTGGCAGAAGTCCAGCAGGTCAGCCTCAATGAGGTTCCCGTACTCCTCGATGAGGAGTACGAGACCTAGGCGCCCCCCGGCAGATCAGCGCCCTCGTCGCCGGGAACGGCGTTGAAGTGGTCGTTGATGTCGCTGATCAGCGGGAACAGCACTTCGGCGGGTTCATCCTTGACCACGGACCACACGGCGGGGAATGCGGGGCCGCACACGGTTTCGAACAGTGGCCGCAGGTTGGCGGGGTCGATGCTGCCTTCTTGGTCGATCAGCGCGGCGAGCGCGGTGGCCCGTTCGACTGTGTCGGGGGCGGTGATCAGTGTGGGAGGCTCGGTGCCGTCGAACTCGTAGGGGTCGCGCGGCTTGTGCTGAGCGCGAGCCTGGTCACGCATCTGCGCCCAACGGCTCTTGACCGGTGTGTCGTCGGTGGTCTGGGGGGCGGTCTTCCGCTGCGCGGTAGCCATCGTGTTTTTCTCCTGGCAGAGGGGTTACTTGGTGTCGGTCTTCTTGGCCGGGGCGCGGGTCGGCTTCTCCGGCTCGGTGGCGGGCGCGGTGTCGTCGCGGAACGGGACGAACGGCTTGGCGCGGTCAACCGGCGCGGGAGCCTTCGCGGGCTCGGGGGCGATCGTGTAGCCGCGGGACAGCAGCGTTTCGCGTTCGGTCGCGGAGCCGACGAGGACGCGAACCTCGGCGGGGCTGATCATGTAGATGGGGGTGAAAGCCACAGGAATCTCCTGGCTCGACCTGGCGGAAGGCGGCGGGAAGGGGCCGTCCCCGTGCGCGGCCAGGAAACACGCACGGGGACGACGATCAGGACGCCTGGAATCAGGCGTAGGTGACCGCGAAGCCGGCGCTCGGGCCGGTCGCGTTGGTGACGATGATGTTGTGGCTGCCCGCGGACTTGGCGGGGGTGATGAACGCCAGGGTCTCGTCGTTGCCGACCTGGAAGTCGGCCGGTGCGGTGCCACCGACAGTGACAGCGGTGGTACCGGTGAAATGCTGACCCGACAGGATCAGCTGCTCGCCACCAGCGGTAGCGAGGTTGCCGGACGGGGCGCGACCGGAGATGGTCGGCACGGCAGCGGTGGCCTCGAAGCCCATGTCGGCGAGGATGCCTGCGACGCCGGGACCGCAGATGACGTTCTTCAGGCTGTAGCCCAAGTCCTCGTCGATCTTCGCGGACCAGGTGAGGTTGTAGGTGAGGGCGTTTTCCTGGCTCCAGGACTGCTCGCCGACCTCGGTGACGGTGGCGCGCGGCAGGATCCGCAGGATGTAGATCAGGTCATCGCCGGAACCGTCGACCATGCCGAAAATTACCCGGTGGTAGCGGGTTTCGGGGGCGGTCGGGTCATTCCACTGGATTTCCTTGGTGGTGGCATCCGCGGTGACGTCGGACAGGTCGCGCCCGGAATACAGTTCCAGGGTGCGACGCTGCGTCTGAATCAGCGTGGTCGACACGGTGACCTTGCGGGAGATGATGTCGGTTCGGGGCGGCTCAAGAGCACCCCACGCCTCGACATCGCTCGACTGAACTTCGGGGCGGAAGGTGGGCGGGGCATCCTTGGCGGTGAGGCCAAGCGATTCGAATCCGGCGCCGTCGAGGCCCTGGAATTCGGCGTCGACGCCGGAAGTGAAGCTGGCGGGAATGGTGGCGTCCATGTCGCCGATGAGGACGAAACCCTTATTGGGGCGCCTGATCAGCGAGGGCTTCCAGTCCGCGACCTGCTCGAAAGTGACTGCGGCCATTGGCAATTCCTTGATTTGGGCACACCTAGAAGCCCGCAGCCGTCAAGCAGCTCGGGTGGTGTGAAAGAAGATGTGAGAGTTAGGCGCGGGGCCGGCGATACGACAGGCGCACCGTCGTGGTCACCGCGCGCGCATCACGCCGAGTCGGCGGAATGTATTGGCCGCCGGTTGTTTCCTCGGCGACGTCGATCAGGAATCCGCCTGGTGCGGTGTTGCCCGCGTTGCGGATCCGCTCTTGACCGGCGGTCTTGAGTGTTTTGGATTCGGCGCGGGTGTTGGCGACATATTCGACGTCGATCAATGGGTTGTCGGCCACGCCGTCTTCCCTGCCGCCGACGCGCGTGACGTAGATGTAGGGCGGTTCGATTTCGTCCGATTCGGAGGTCACCACGGGCGCGATGTCGTTGAGCAGCGCCCGCATGACTTCATCGAACTCGGGATACGGTGGCAGAGGCACGTCAGCCCTCCACATCCTTGATGAAGTCCGACATCACATGCTCAGGGCGATTCCAGCGTGTGCCGTGTTCACGGAAACGGGCGTAGTAGCCTTCGGCGTACACGACGCCTTCAATGTCGCCGGTCTCCCCCGGCCCGGAAAGGGCTGTGACGTGCGTCGCATTGAAACCCGTCCTCCAGCGGCTTCGGGCCGTCCAGCGGTCCGCGCCCTGCTCGGCGATCTCCTGCACGAACTCAGTCAGTTCCGTGGATTCGCGCATGAACGTCGAATCGAGGTCGAAGTCAGTTCCGTCGTACTCCACTGGACCCGTCCTTCGCGATGCGGAACCGCACACCCGTCGCCCAACCAGTGAACGAATTCGGGGTCACACGGACCGCGCCGTCAATGTTGAAGTCGGCGTCGATGCCCGGCACACGGATCCTGTCCGTTGCCAGCACATCCGAGCCGAGGGGCGCGGTGACTTGCGCGAGGCGTTGCAGCAGTTCGCCGCTGGTGTTGTCTTCGGTGTCGGTCAACCACTTGACGTCACAGGGGCCGATCTGATGCGGCGACTCCGACGAGGCGACATAGTCGCCCTGCCAGTCCCGTGCGTTCGCAGGCCCGCGGCGAACGACGGTCAACATGACGCCGTGCGCGTACTGCGGTTCGGCGTAGTTCACCATGTTTGCGGCCTCGTCGATCCGAGTCCCGCGTTGCGCAGGATCAGCAGGGCGCCGGGGATCAGGCGGTCGATCGCCACCCGAACCTCTTCGCCGGTCACGACATCCGCGTAGGTGACGCTGCCACCGTCCGCGGTCTGTGACTGGATGCCGATCTCACGCCCTGCGGCGCCTGCGTCGGGGTCGATGCCGGAGCGGAGCCACATCGCCACCTGGGCGCATGTGGCTTCCTGCATCGCCTCGACGTAGTTCAGGTCCACGGGCAGGCCGCTGGGTTCGGTGTCGTAGAGGTCGAGACGAGTGGCGTTGCGGACAAGCTGCGAGGCGGCACGGATGTAGCGGCGTGCCTGCGCGTCGTCGGGCATTTCGTCGAGCCAGCCGTCCATGAGGTCATCCGGCGTGGCGTAGATCAGCACCGTTACTCGCTCGCCTTCGAGCGCCGAGCGGGTGCCTTCCTAGCCGCAGGTTTCGGCTCGGACTCCGTGTCATCGGCAGCCGCCTCCTGGGCAGGCTTTTCGGCAACGGGTTCCGGCTTCGGTGCGGGCTTCGACTTCGCGGGTGCGGGGATCTCGGACCAGTAAGCCCACTCCAGCAGATCATCGCGCGGCGTCTCAGACTCGATGACGAAGTCCGGGTCATGCAGATACTGGTAGTAATGCACTACCGTCCTCCAAAAGTATTGAGGTGCAACCGATCACTCCTGCGGCCCACCGAAGCGGGCCGCAGGAGGAACGATCAGGCAGCCAGCGCGCCGCGCAGCAGAACGCCGCGGTTCGCGTCGAGGGTCTTGGTGCCGAACAGGATGTCCACGGAGCAGACGTCCTGCTTCTTGACGATGTCGTAGCTCTTGACCAGACGCAGCGACAGGCCCTTGTAGGACTCGACCGCGTGCCACGAACCGTCAGACGGCGCGGCCAGAGGGGCCGACGCCAAAGCGAGCGCGGTCTTGTGGAACGCCAAACCAACCTCGGTGGTCGGCTGGCCCGACGCCGGCGAGCCCGCGGGCTGCGCGATGTTCTGGGTCATGAACGCCTCGAAGCCGAAGATGTCGCGGCCGAGCGAGCCCTTACGCAGAGCCTCGGTCGAACCGGACTTGTCGGCGTGCTTGATGATGTCGGTGTTCAACCACGGCGCGCGAGTGCTGGGGCCGATGACCGCGGAACGCTCCGAGGACGGAACCTTCTTGATGTTCAGCTGCCGGTCCGCTTCGATCAGCACCTCGGGCTTGTTCCACTCGTAGCCGGTCTGAGTCCCAGCGACCTGGGTGAAATCGGCCTTCGCGCGAGCGATCAACGCCTGGTCGATGCTCTGCGCCAGCGCCTCCATAGCAGGCTTCAGCAGCTGCTCGGTGAAGTCGTTCAGGTGCAGGGTCAGGTCCTCGCTGGTGATCGCGAAGCTGACGTCCTTGATGGTGTCGAGCACGACCGGGACGCTGGTCTCAGTCGCGTTCTGAATGGTGATGCCGCTCGACCGGTCGAAGGTGTTCGCGGTGAACGTCGCCGGCTTGCGGATGTTGACGGTGTCGCCGACCTTGGTGCGGGTGAAGTCGGACGAAACGTCCGTGTACACCAGCGGGACCATGCACAGCTGTTCGTACAGGTTCGCCAGCGCAGCCCGAGCCAAAACATCGGGAGTGAGAAGGGTATTAGCCATTAAGGGCTCCTAGAATTGGACTATCCGCGCTTGTTGCGTTCAGCGATTTCGCGCCGGAAGTCGTCAACGGTTTTGGGGCCATGCGATTTAGGGGCCGCATTGCCGCCGGAAAGGTCACCGCCGCTGCGAGGAGCCGCCACCTGGGCGGGTGCCTTCTTGAGCTTTGGGTTTGATTCGACTGCCGCTGAAACGATCGCGGCCACCTGGGCGGCGAAATCGTCGGCATTCGTGTCGAGTTTTTCGATTTCCGCGCTGACTTTGCGGGAATCGAGGATGGATTCGAGGTCACCTTCGACCGCGTTCACGGCCTTGGTGATGGCGTCCTTGCGCTCGTAGGCGCGCAGACGCTCAGCAGCAGCGTCGCGTTCGGCCGCGATCTGCTTCTCCCGCTCCTCGGCCTGCTTCAGCAGCTCAGCCGGGTCGGCGGGTTCGTCGTCCTTGACGAGGCCGAGGGCTTTCGCCCACTTCTCCGTCAGGGCCTGCTCGGCGGCAGCGGCGGCGTCCTTGGCTGCCTGGTCCGCCTTTTCGTTGCCCTTGACCCGATTCGACGCGGCTTCCTTGCGGACCTTTTCGAGTTCGCGCTGAAGCCGTTCGATTTCTGGATTGGAGGTCTCGGACTTTTCGGTTTCGGTTTCGGTGCCCTGTACATCGGCACCGACTTCCGGGGTGTCCACGTTCGCGGTATCCGCATCCGCGGGCGCGTCAGTAGACGGGTTTTCGGTTGTGGTTTCCTGGGGGGTGGCTTCGTCGGCCATGAATGCGCCTCCTGGGCACGGTGAAACACCGCGCGGCAACCTGGCCGGACGGTGTTGAAATGACGAAACCCCGCGAGCAAGAAAGCCACACGGGGTAAAGACCCGCCATTGAATTGGCGAGAAGACTGATTAGGACTGCGCTACGAAACGGACCCGTTGACGCACACGGTCACGGCGAGCAAGCGAACGTTGACGGCGGCGAGCGGCACGCACATCATCGGGGACGCGCACCGCACGAGGCGGCGCCGGATCATCCGGAGTCCACACTTTCAGCGTGTGTCTGCACGCACGATGCCAAAGGCCGCGTGCTCGCGCTTCCGCCAGTGAACACATCACTGTCACAGTGACGGATCGACCGGTGCTGTCGTCCCTCGCGATGGCGCCGACCGTAGAGCCGCTGATACTGATCAGGGCGCCCTCGAATGGTCGGCACAGCTCGCAAGCACCAGCAACATCGGACACGATCACAAGGTCGTGTCCTGCCGCCGTCACCTGCGCGCAGTAGGCGTCAACCTCGGCGCGCGTGATGGCTGAGCGAACGGCGATCTCCACATAGGACACGAGGTCGTAGCGGTAACCGCGACGGTCCACGAATCCGGTGATCCCTTGGCGCGCGAACTGCTCCAAGGCGCGCTGCACAGCCCTTGCGCGGTCCATGGTGCCGCCGGCCTGCTCGACGCGGACGGCTGCGTCGATGACGCTGCGGTAGCCGTTCTCGATCACGGACGGAACATGCGTGTGCGTAGTGCGGATGGCGGCGATCGTGTCGTCGATCAGTCGCTGGACCTCGACGGTGCCGATGGCGGGCGCGGAGGGTAGGTCGGTGCGGGCGGCGGTGATTCCGTCACGCCAGGCGCCCAGCAGTGCATCGGCCACCAGTTGCGGCATCTCGCGGTCGGTGTCGGTGACCACACGGTTCACGCGGCGCCGGAACCGTGGGAGCGCGAACAGCAGTCGTTGCGCCCACACCCACACGTGCCCGACGCCGGGTGCCAGCGACTTCGCCAGCATCTCCAGCAGTCGGCGTTCCATGCGCCGGTACAGGGCAACGACAGGGCCTACACGCCGATCACCATAGGACGGGGTGAGCGGCATCAGGCCGCCTCGTCCATCGGTTCGGTGTCGGGCTCGACTTCGCCTTGAAGGTTGCTATGTGCTTCCTCGTCAGCGGCTTCGAAATCGCCGCCGTTTGGGTCAGGCACCTCGAACTGGTTCTCTTCGAGGATGCGCGCGACTTCGTCCTCAACCTCCGGATTGCTCCAGTTCGGGTTGAACATGCGCACTGCGGTTTCGGTCGAGATGGCGCGCGCCGCCCGCAAATTCGAGATCGCAGTCGACAGTTGCACCGGGTCCTGGTCCACGCGGACCGGGAACTTCATCTCCGGATCCGCTTTCACCCCATGATCGGGGCGCTTGTACACGATGCGGTCCAGTTCCAGCATGGTTCGCGCGAGGGGCTGGGCCTCGGACTGCCAGTAGAGGATTTTGCGGCTGCGCGTCGTGTTCGATTTGTCCTTGCGCGCCGATACCTCGGTCGCGGTCATCGCACCGGATGTATCGGCATCCTCGAAATCGCCCGGACTGTAACCGGTCGCGCGCAGGATCTGCCGCATCAACTTGTCGCACGTTTTCGCGTGCTCCTCCACCCGAATCTTGAACTGTTGCGCCTGCACCAACTGGGAGGCTGCACCGTCAGCCAGTGAACCGGACTGATCGCTCGGAACGGGGGTGAAGATTTCCTGCTCACGGTCGAACGTTGCACCCTTGCCGGGGCCGTTGTCTTCCAACAGTTCTTGCGCGACGAACAGGCGAGCCTTCGCCAAGTCGAGGTCACGCATCCAGCTCGACCATGCCTCGTCGAGTGCGTCGAACAGATGCTCCACGCCCTCGAAGTCCGAGCGCCCCAATGGAGCCAGCCCAGGCACGTTGCGCCAGCGTCGCGCCGGCCTCACGTTCGGGATGTACGCCGCGGTCAAACCTTCCACGCGAGTCTGCACCGACGAGTTCTCGTCGACGAGGTCGGCGGCCCATTGCATGGACTCCAGGGATTCGAGTGGCATCCGCCGCCCGATGCTGCCCTGATCGCCCAAATAGAGGGCGTGTTCGATGTAGCCGGGGGCGTGGTGCTCAAGATGCCGCCACACACCGGACTTGTTCTCGGCGACGATCGACCAAAACGTGACCTCGGCGAGTTTGCCGTACCGCCATTGCGGGATAGCGGCATCGGGGGCGACCGGCGACAACATCACCTTGTCCGTCGCATCTAGGTCCCACCAGAGCCGCAAGTAGACACCGGACAATGCGGCCTGCACTTCGGCGGCTTCCAGCAGTGTCGCGACTGTGTCGGCCCCGTCCAGCAGGTCATTCAACTGGGCCTGCGCAGCCTCGACGTCGGTGGCGTCGCCTTCGTTGAACAGCCAACTCGGCGGCTGCCCGAACAAAAGGTCCGCGGAAGTGGTGGCGATGTCGGCAGCGGCGGGGATGTGGAGGCGTTTGGTGTCTTGGAGGACGGGTCGCCCCCAGAAGAATCGAGCGAGTCGGCCGACTACGCCACCGCGGAACTGCGAGGGCCGCGGCGCGGGGATGTTACTACCGTTGCCGTAGATCTCTTCGAGAGCGTCGGTGTTGCCTTCCCACCACGCGCTGTACAGGTTGAATTGGTCCAACGCCGTGTCCCACGGCTTTGGAGGCCAGTCGCCTGCGAATTCGGGCATCGCCACGGGGCGCCTCCAAGGAAGGTGTCAGCGCGCCCGAAACGGTTGCAGCGCTAGAAGACGTTCAGGTTGGACCAGCCGCGGTCATGGTTGAGGCCGACGAGCATGCCGAGCATGCCGGGCGGGGACCAGACGCCGAACTGGTTGAGCATGTATTCCGAGGAGCGTTCCGCCTCTAACGCGGGGCAGCCGAACAGTGTGCGGCCTTCGAACTCCTGCGAATAGAAGTGGTGGTAGTGCGCCGTGACGAACAGCGACGTCTTGCCGAGTTCTTCGGTTCGTCCGAGGATCTGGCGTTCGATGGCGTTGCGGGTTCGGATCTCGCTGGATCCGCCTTTACCCTTCTCGATGTAGCCGTGAGAGAAGTAGCAGTCGACGCCCGACAGTGGCAAGGTGACGGCAGGGTCTCCCCCACCGATGTGCCAGGTCACGCGTGGCATTGCGCCGTGGTCGGCGAGTTCGTCGAACAGCTTCTTGACCTGGCGGGCGATATGCGTTGAAGCGTTGTCGCCTTGCGAAGTCACGGGCTCTTTGGATCCGTTGCGGGTCCACTCGCCATGGTTGCTGATGACGCTCGACACCGACAGCGGCACGCCGAGCCTGGCGGCTTCCTTGAGCGTCCATACTCGGAGATCGAAGTCGAGTTCGAGTTGCGCGGAGCGGTTCAGCTCGATCGTGTGCGGCTGATTTCCGTAGGAGTTGCACACGTTCTCGGTCTCGTCGCCCATGAAAGCGACGTGCGCACCTTCCAGCGGAAACGCCTCATGCAATGCGCGCGCCGCGGTCAAATGCGCCGCGACACCACGCTTCCAGTTGTCGACCGCTTCTGAGGTGCCCTTTTTCCCGAGCTGCGGGTCAGCGATCGCGATCAGGTACGTGCCGCCCTGTCCGACGCTTGCCGCGGGTGCCGGATTCACGATCAGGCTGTCGCGCCACCGGCCGATCGTCTCGTCGGTGATGTCGGCCAGTCTGGGGGCGATGTGGAAGCGGTACGCCTCCAGCCACTCGCCGCCATAGGATTGCCAGCGTGAGATTCGGGGATGCCCGACAATTTGCACTTCGTTCGGGTCGTAGCCGAACTGGCGCAGTAGCTCGGTGAACGAAGCGGGCGGCCCCGCCAGAGCGCCAGTTTGCAGGAAACCCGCGTGCCCGTCGTATTCGGTGCGAGCACTAGTTTCGGTGCCGCCAGTTGCCGGTTTCGGAATGTCGTCTGCGAAGCTCACGCGGCGATCTCCGCTTCAAGGTAGCAGGTGCAGCGTTTGCGGCAATGCACCCTGAATCGTGTTTCGGCGGCGGGGCATCCATTCTTGACCGCTGCCCGCCACAAGTCCGATACCGGACCACCGTGCGCGAGATAGGCGGCGAATGCTTCGCGGTCGCGCTCGGGGAGGCTGGAAATCCACACGCCAGTTTTGCAGGGTGCCGGGCGGTTCTTCAGTTGCGCGTCCTCGATGAGGTCGTCCGCGAGGGACATTTGCAGCCTCCTAGATCAGTTACCTTGATCTTATCGGCGTTGGCAAACACAGTTTTCGACCTAGGCGGCTACCGGTTCGGGTTTCGCATCGCTAGCCAGTTTCACCCGGCGACGCCACTTTCGTTCCGTCGACGTTAAGCCATAGCGCAAAGAGTCACAACCATGATCATTCAGTTTGATTGGCTGATCTTTGCCCTCGCTGGTTGCTTTGGTGTCCCAGCAGTATCCGGGGATCTCTTTGATGAGTTCCAGACACCGGTCAGAGATTCTCAGTTTGCCAACGCTGAACAATGCGCTGACCGTTCGAATCCCATACAGCACATCATTTTGTGCCGGGATCGTCGACAGGCCATCCTGTTTCAGCTGGACGCGATAGTCGGCGGCTGCCGGATCGACCGCGACGGGGCATGTGAGCTGCGGAGGGTTCTCGGGATCATCGGCCGGATGGTGTGGGCCAGCAAGCCAAGTCCGCAACCCCTGCGAGAGTTGCACATTGGTCCAGCGGGCCTCGCGGCTGGATGGCTGGTACCGCCACTCGTCCACCGCGTACAGAACATTGTCGACACCCAGGCTGAGCATTGTGGCGTGCGTCGGGTTAGTTGTGCCGTGGTCGACGCCGACACCAATCGACCACTGCATGTCCGGCAGATCCGACCATGCGACAACATGCCGGTCGGGGTCGAAGCAGTCGTAGATCGCGCCATCTGCGGCGACCCACGCGCCGTTGATGTTCCGCAGATAGAACAGGCCCGAGAACTCGGCCTTGATCGCCGCCACGTACGCGGGCGCCAGCGACGGGTTGTCGTCCAGCGTGAAGTGCCAGGACCGGAGATCCAGATCGCGTTCCCGGTCAATGTAGTTGACCTTGAGGTAGTGCGACGGACTGTCCGGGTTCGTCGTCGCGAGACATCGCGCACCAGGCACAGAGAGGCGGGCCAGCAGCTGAGTCCAGAACGACTCCGGCAACAGTGTCGCCTCATCCACCAACGCGAGACACGCGGTGAGGCCGCGCAGCTTGCCCTCGGCGCGGACGTC
This sequence comes from Nocardia sp. NPDC057455, assembly GCF_042802775.1. Taxonomy (NCBI): domain Bacteria; kingdom Bacillati; phylum Actinomycetota; class Actinomycetes; order Mycobacteriales; family Nocardiaceae; genus Nocardia; species Nocardia sp. NPDC057455. The sequence continues at coordinate 36,937 of NZ_JBHVDM010000067.1, forward strand.
GCTCGCACCGATCAAGTGGACCGTGCGACCGAGAATAACCGCGATGTTGGAGCCGCGTGTGTGATGGACTTCGCCGGCGAGTGTCCCGAACACCGCGGGGTCCTGCATTGGTTCGATGATGTTGCGTTCGATCGTCTGCAACGTGCGTCCGCAGATGAGGATGAGCCCGCTGTCGGGGGCTCTACGTACGGCACCGTAGAACGCAAGGATCGAGGCGACCGTTTTGCCGCTACGGACGGCGCCGGACCAGATGGTGATCCGGTTTCGTTGCGAGGAGACAATGCTGGCGATCTGCTTGCGGGACAGCGGGAGGCTGTCCAGGTTCACTCGCCGCTCTCCGCGTCTTCGGCGTCGGCTGCGTCGACCGCTAGTTCCATGGCGTCGAAGAGTCGGTCGAGCATGCTGGCTGCGCCTGCACTGATTCCACCCTTGGCGTCTGCGATGGCGCGCAGTTCAGCGCTCTTGTAGGTGCCGGTGAGGCGTGCCCGCTGGTCCATGATGGCGAGGGCGCGGTCGATGAGCCAGGGCTGATTCTTGCGGTCGAACGACGTCTCCGGCTCTGAGACAATCTTTTGCCAGATCGACGCCCACATGGCGTCGAGCCGTTCCAGTTCCAGGCTGAGGTATTCTTCGGCGTTCTCGCGGGTGATGCCTGCGATGGCTTCTTTGATGTATTGGGAGACGCGCTGCTTGCTCCAGCCGGTTTCGGCGGCGATCTGCTGCTGGGTTTTGCCGGCGAGTCGCAGCTCCAACGCGAGGTTGCGGTTGCGTTGCGTCTCAGCCAGTTTCTCTGGGGAGTGGGGGTTTTTGCGTGCCATGGGGACCTCCAGGAAGCGCGGTGGCTCCTGGCCGGTCCGCGTTCAGGTGGTGGGGGCGGCTGCCGCCTGGGCTAGCCGGGTGAGGTTCATTTGCGCCCCGTTCGCGAGCGTAGTGTTTCCTACACACTACCGCGCATAGTCAACACCATGTACGCTCGCGGTATGAGCGAGAGGGATGACGGCTTGGACCGTTTGCGGGAATTAGCGCGGCAGATCGCGGACGGTGAGGCGGCGCGTGATCGGGAGATCGTGCGGTTGCGGCGCACCGTGAATCCGGCGACAGGTAAGCCGTGGACGTGGGAGCGGATCGCGGTGGCTGCGCAGATGTCGCGGATGGGCGCGATCAACATCTATAACAAGGCTGTCAAGGACGAGCGCGCAGCCTAGCCGTCAGGCTGAAGGTTCGCGTAAAGGGATCACACCGGGCGGGCAGGATCCTGAGGAAGTGGGCGGCGGTCGTGATGATCGCCGCCCGCACCAGTATCGGGTGTCTCTTTGTGGCGCGGTCGACGGCGCTGCTGAGCAGGTCTTCTTCGTCGATGGTCAGCTCCCACGCGAGGACACCTGCGGCGAGCGCGCACCACGCGGCTTCACCAGCGCGCATCAGCCCTCGGTGTCGTCTTCGGTTTCAGACTCGGAGACGAGCACGATCGGCTGCCCCATGTTCTGCCCCATCACACTGATGACGGCGGACACGAGGTCGATAGTGGAAACCTGCTCAACGGCGGGGGTTTCGATGTCCAGTTCGAACAGCCACAGCTTCAGCCGGAACTTCATACCTTGTCTCCTGCCCGCCGTGGTTGACGTCGTGCTAAGTTCGAAAGCGGGTTACCTGATCACCGCCGAGCGGTGGGACCGCCC